>NZ_LTCZ01000018.1:0-10292 GCF_001583455.1 Rhodococcus sp. LB1
CAGGACTGCCGGTACAGGTGATCAACCCGCGCAACACCAGTAAAACGTGCCACCAGTGCGGGCACTGCGACAGCGCGAGCAGGTACAGTCAAGCGGTCTTCCGGTGCCGCGGTTGCGGATGGACCGGGCACGCCGACCATAACGCCGCCGCCAACATTGCCGCACTCGGACACAACAACTACCGGGCCGCCCAATCAACCGTGCCTAAAGCAGCCACCCCTCTAGCAGCCAGTTAGAACGTGAGCAGCAAACCCGCGTCCTTCAGGACCGGGTAGTTGATGGTCTTGATGTTGAACCAGATGTTCGGCATCGGAATCGCTCACGCCCTGCAGGGCGGCGGGCACCGGCCAGTTCTTCGATGGGCTTCGTCTCGTGCGCCCTGTCGAACCTACTTTCAATTCCTGCCATCGTTACCTCCAGAGGTTCGAAAACGGGACACCGGCCCGACCGTTCGCGCCGGCCTCAGAACGGTCAATACCCGTCCACCGTCGCTGTGTGCGGTTCTGCGGAAACGATTCGCCGACTGTTCGCCGAGTGTTATGGCCCGGGGTCGACTCCCTAGACTGGTCGCACATCGTCGATCAAAGGGGAGCTTTCTTCGTGAGTATCGTTTCGGCCCGCGCAGCGGTCCACCGTCCGTCGTGTGGGTCGCCGACGTGCGCATAGTCTTCGCCGGAACCCCCGAGCCCGCTGTTCCCTCGCTCGAACGCCTGATCCGTTCGCCGCGCCACGACGTCGTGGCGGTGATCACCCGCCCGGACGCGGTCGCAGGCCGCGGACGCAAGGTGGTCCGTTCACCGATCGGTGAACTCGCCGACTCCCACGGCATCGAGGTGCTGACTCCCGAGCGGCCCTCGGAGCCGGACTTCCTGGCGCGTCTCGCCGACCTCGCACCCGACTGCGCGCCTGTCGTCGCCTACGGGGCGCTGCTGCCGCAGAAGGTCCTCGACATCCCGGCCCACGGCTGGGTGAACCTGCACTTCTCGCTGTTGCCGGCGTGGCGCGGGGCAGCCCCCGTGCAGGCCGCGATCGGTGCGGGCGACGACATGACCGGCGCGAGTGCGTTCCGGCTCGAGGCGGGGATGGACACCGGGCCGGTCTACGGGGTGGTCACCGAGAGGATCCGCGATACCGATACCGCCGGGGATCTGCTGGGGCGCCTGGCCGACAGCGGTGCGGTCCTCCTGGAGTCGGTTCTCGACGGGATCGAGGACGGCGCGATCACCGCGGTCCCGCAGTCGGCCGACGGAGTGTCGCACGCGCCCAAGGTGAGCGTCGAGGCGGCCCGGATCCGTTGGGACAGAACAGCTGCCGTGGTTGACCGGCACGTCCGCTCGGTGACCCCCGCGCCCGGCGCCTGGACCACCATCGGCGACCTGCGCGTCAAGGTCGGCCCGGTCACTCCGACGGAGGAGCGACTGGAGCCGGGGGAGATCTCCGTGACCAGGTCCGGATTCCTGATCGGCACGTCCACGGTGGCGGTGCGGCTCGACCGCATCCAGCCGCAGGGCAAGAAACTGATGGCCGCCCTGGACTGGGCGCGAGGCGCACGACTCGACGCGGAGGTACGGGCACAGTGAGCGAATCGAGAAGGCCCGCACGTCGCGGCCAGTCCGGCTCGGGGGCCCGCAACAACCGTCCCCGCCAGGCGCGCCGCCCCGACGCATCGCAGTCCGGTCTAGACCAGCCGCGGCTCGCCGCGAGGGACGTGCTGCGTGCCGTCCGGGAGCGCGACGCCTACGCCAACCTGGTGCTGCCCGGACTGCTGCGTGAGCGGCGCCTGGACGGACGCGACGCCGCCCTCGCCACGGAACTGGCGTACGGCGCCGCCCGTGCCCGTGGGCTCCTCGACGCCGTGATCGCCGACTGCGCCGGCAGGCCGATCGCCGAGATCGACGGACCGCTCCTCGACGTCCTCCAACTGGGCGCCTACCAGCTACTCCGTACCCGCGTCGCCCCGCACGCCGCCGTCGCCACCTCCGTCGATCTCGTGCGCGCGGAGGCCGGTCCGGGGAAGGCGGGCTTCGTCAACGCGGTGCTGCGCCGGGTGTCGGAGCGGTCCGAGGCGGAATGGGTGGAGCGCCTCGCCCCGGCCGATCCGGTGGGGCGGCTGGCGTTCGCGCACGCGCATCCCACGTGGATCGCCCAGGTGTTCGCCGACGCGCTCGGTGCCGACGCCGGGGAACTCGAGGACGTCCTCGTCGCCGACGACGCCCGGCCGGCGGTGCATCTCGTCGCCCGCCCCGGGGAGATCTCGTCGGAGGAACTCGCGCTCGCCACCGGCGGCGAGGTGGGGCGGTACTCGCCATACGCGGTCTATCTGGACGGCGGCGACCCGGGGCTGCTCGACGCCGTCCGCGAGGGGCTCGCCGGAGTGCAGGATGAGGGTAGTCAGCTCGTCGCCCGGGCGCTGTCGCTGGCACCGCTGGACGGACCGGACGCGGGCCGTTGGCTCGACCTCTGCGCGGGTCCGGGCGGCAAGGCTGCCCTGCTCGGCGCTCTCGCTGGAATCGAGGGCGGACGCCTCGACGCCGTGGAGCCGGTGGCGCACCGCGCGGACCTGATCCGCAAGACGACGAAGGAACTGCCGGTCGACGTGCACGTCGCCGACGGCCGGGATCCCGGGTTGGAGAGCGGGTACGACCGGATCCTGGTGGACGCGCCGTGCACCGGACTGGGTGCGCTGCGCCGACGCCCGGAGGCGCGGTGGCGCCGGCAGCCGTCGGACGTGGCGGGTCTGGCGAAGCTGCAGCGGGAACTCCTGGCGTCGGCCGCCCGGCTGGTTCGTCCGGGTGGCGTGATCCTCTACGCGACGTGTTCGCCGCATCTGTCCGAGACGGTGGCCGTGGTCGCGGACGCGGTGCGCCGCTACGGGCTCACGGCGCTGGACACGCGTGAACTCGTTCCCGGGGTGCCGGGTCTGGGTGACGGTCCGGCCGTCCAGCTCTGGCCGCATCGGCACGGCACCGACGCGATGTTCATGGCCGCGTTGCGCAAGCCGTAGGGCGGTCGCTCCCCGCTACCTGGACATCTGCCCGACTTTCGGTAGAACCTGTTTCACTTTAAGGTGAAACGTGTTCTAATTCTTCTCGCGACAGAGACGTACGTCACGATGCGAGTGGAGGACTTCAGATGAATCGGGTAGCGGGGAAGGTCGTTCTGATCACGGGAGCGGCGCGGGGTCAGGGTCGAAGTCATGCAGTGCATCTCGCCGACGAGGGCGCCGACATCATCGCCTTCGACCTCTGCGAGGACATCGCATCCAACGAGTACCCGCTGGCGACCGAGGCCGACCTCGAGGAGACGGGACGGCTCGTCGAGAAGGCGGGGCGCCGGGTCGTCACCGCCAAGGTGGACGTGCGCGACCGCGCGGCACTGCAACGCGAACTCGACGCCGCGGTCGCGACGCTGGGACGGTTGGACGTCGTGGTCGCCAACGCGGGGATCGCGCCCCTCGGGAGCGACGTGCCCGTCGAGGGATTCGTCGATGCGTTCGACGTCGACTTCGTCGGAGTGATCAACACGATTCACTCGGCCCTTCCGCACCTGGACGCCGGCGCGTCGATCATCGCGACAGGATCGGTGGCCGGGCTGGTCCCGCAGACGGGCCTGAACGGTCAGCAGGCCCTGCAGGGGCCGGGCGGCGACGGCTACGGTCTCGCCAAGAAGATGCTGTGGACGTACACCAACTCGCTCGCGCTCACCCTGGGCCCGAAGTCCATCCGCGTCAACGCGATCCACCCCACGAACTGCAACACGGACATGCTGCAGAGCCCTCCGATGTTCCGCACGTTCCGCCCCGACCTCGAGAACCCGACCGCCGAGGACGCGAAGGTCACGTTCCCGTTCATGCAGGCGATGCCCACCCCGTGGGTCGAGCCCGAGGACATCTCGCACGCGGTGGTGTTCCTGTCGTCCGACGAGTCCCGGTTCGTCACCGGCCAGCAGCTCCGGGTCGATGCGGGGGCGGGCCTCAAGCTCGGCGTCTGACGCCGATCCGATGAGGGTCCGGGCCGGTGTGCGGGCGCCGCCCGGGCCCTCGCCATTCTCGTCAGGTCTGGTCGAACAGCTTGCGCAGCTTCGCCGGTGCCTTGATCCGCCAGGCGTCCTGCAGCAACTCGGTCAGCTGCGTGACGTCGACGTTCTCGAGGTCGACGAGGATCGAACCGTGTCCGTCGTAGTGCGGAGTGGTGTAGAACGGCGCGCCCTGGGCCAGCAGGGCCGCCTTCTCGTCGAGGTCGCACATCACCACCAGGCCCCCGTCCGACTCGGCCCGCAACCGGGCGAGCAACGTGCCCGCCACCTTCAGCGCCGGAGTGCGATACGACGTGCTCTCCTGCACCTCCGGCAGGGACGCACCGATCGCCACGACGTCCGTCCAGGTCGGCATGAGCCCAGTATGGACCGCGGGACCCGGCCCCGGCACGCGTACGACTAAACTGCGGCGCGTGGCAACCCCGATGATCGCACCGTCCATTCTGTCTGCCGATTTCGCGCGTCTCGCCGAGGAGGCGGATGCCGTCGCCGGTGCCGACTGGCTGCACGTCGACGTGATGGACGCACATTTCGTGCCGAACCTGACGCTCGGCCTTCCCGTCGTGCAGAGCCTGCTCGCGGCGACGGACATCCCGCTCGACTGCCATCTCATGATCGACGACCCCGGCCGCTGGGCGCCGCCCTACGCGGAGGCGGGCGCGCACAACGTCACGTTCCACGCGGAGGCGACCGACGACCCCCGGTCCGTGGCCCGGGACATCCGCGCCGCCGGCGCCAAGGCCGGTCTCAGCGTCAAGCCCGGAACGCCGATCGAGCCGTACCTCGAGATCCTGAAGGATTTCGACACGCTTCTCGTCATGAGCGTCGAGCCCGGTTTCGGCGGTCAGTCGTTCATCCCGGAGGTGCTGTCGAAGGCGAAGGCCGTCCGCCGGCTCGTCGACTCGGGTGAGCTGAGGCTGGTCGTGGAGATCGACGGCGGCATCAACGCCGACACCGTCGAGGCCGCTGCCGAGGCGGGCGTCGACTGCTTCGTCGCCGGGTCCGCCGTCTACGGCACGAGCGATCCCGCGGAGGCCGTCCGCGCCCTGCGCGCCAGCGCCGCCAAGGCGTCACCGCACCTGAGCCTGTCGCGGTAACGGCGCTCCGGCACATCGTGAACTCCCACGTGCGGCACGAGAATTCGGCTGCGGACCTCGACGCCGCGATGCAGATCGCCATCGGTGCCGCGGAGTCGGCGCGCGGATTCACCAGCCCCAATCCGGCGGTCGGCGCGGTGGTCCTCGACGCAGCGGGGCGCATCGCCGGTGTCGGGATGACGCAGCCTCCCGGCGGTCCGCACGCGGAGGTCGTCGCACTGCGGGAGGCGGGTGACGCCGCCCGCGGCGGCACCGCCGTCGTCACGCTGGAACCGTGCAACCACCACGGCCGGACCGGGCCGTGTTCGCAGGCGCTCCTCGATGCCGGTGTGGTCGCGGTGCACTATGCGGTGGGCGATCCGAACCCCGAGGCCGCGGGCGGCGCGGAAACCCTTGTCTCGGCGGGGGTCGAGGTGACGTCCGGGCTGCGGGCCCAGGACGTCGAACGCGGGCCGCTCCGGGCCTGGCTGCACCGGCAGCGCACCGGTCGGCCGCACGTGACCTGGAAGTACGCGGCCACCCTGGACGGGCGCAGCGCCGCCGCCGACGGCACCAGCCAGTGGATCACCGGTCCCGAGGCCCGCGAACGCGTCCATGCCGACCGGGCGAAACTCGACGCGATCGTGGTCGGCACCGGGACTGTGCTGGCCGACGACCCCCGGCTGACCGCCCGGATGCCCGACGGGTCGCTCGCGGCTCACCAGCCGGTGCGCGTCGTCGTCGGACTCGGCGACATCCCGGCGGACGCCCGGGTCCTCGACGACTCTGCGCCGACCCTGCTGCTGCGCACGCACGACGTGGACGAGGTCCTCGCCGCACTCGCCGAGTACACCGATGTGCTGCTCGAGGGCGGGCCCCGGCTGGCGGGCGCGTTCCTCGCCGCGGGCCGGGTCGACCGCATCCAGGCGTACCTCGCGCCGCTGGTCCTCGGCGCCGGCAGGTCCGCGGTCGCGGACGCGGGTGTGCACACGATCGACGGTGCGCTGCGGTTCCGTCACGAGTCGGTCGAAACAATCGGCCCCGATTTGTTGTTGAGTCTGGTTCCAGCAGTGTCCGAAAACCCTGACAGCCCCCAAACGTAGGAGAAGCCACAGTGTTCACCGGGATCGTCGAAGAGTTGGGTGAGGTCGTCGCCAAGGAGGAACTGGCCGACGCCGCACGGTTCACCGTGCGTGGTCCGGTCGTGACTTCCGACGCGTCACACGGTGATTCGATCGCGGTGAACGGGGTGTGCCTGACCGTCGTCGAGGTACTGGCCGACGGCTCCTTCACGGCCGACGTCATGCAGGAGACGCTGAACCGGTCGAGCCTGCAGAAGATCGACGTGGGCAGCCGCGTCAACCTCGAGCGGGCCGCCGCCCTGAACAGCCGCCTCGGCGGCCACCTCGTCCAGGGCCACGTGGACGGCACCGGGCACATCATCAGCCGCAGCCCGTCCGAGAACTGGGAGGTCGTGCGCATCGCGCTGCCCGACGCCATCTCCCGGTACGTCGTGGAGAAGGGCTCGATCACGGTCGACGGTGTGTCGCTGACGGTCTCGGCGCTCGGCGGGGAACGAGGCGCGGAATACTTCGAGATCTCGCTCATCCCGACCACGCTGCAACTGACCACGCTCGGGGCGGCGTCCGTCGGGACGCCCGTCAACCTCGAGGTCGACGTGATCGCGAAGTATGTGGAGCGGCTGCAAGCGGCCGGCCGCTGAGTCGTACTGTTGAGGAGCATCCCACGGATGCATCCGTTGTATTCGAAGATGCCTAAGTCAAGACTTTGGAGACCGAGCACGTGACCAGGTTCGACAGTATCGAGCGCGCCGTTGCGGACATCGCCGCAGGCAAGGCAGTCGTCGTCGTCGACGACGAGGACCGCGAGAACGAGGGAGACCTCATCTTCGCGGCGGAGAAAGCCACCCCCGAGTTGGTTGCCTTCATGGTTCGATACACGTCCGGCTATCTCTGTGTGCCGCTCGACGGCGCCGACTGTGACCGCCTCGGCCTGCCCCCGATGTACGCCACCAACCAGGACAAGCACGGCACCGCGTACACCGTGACCGTCGACGCCCGCGAAGGCATCGGCACCGGCATCTCCGCGTCCGACCGCGCCGCCACCATGCGGTTGCTGGCCGACCCGTCCAGCGGCGCCCAGGATTTCACCCGGCCCGGCCACGTCGTGCCGCTGCGCGCCAAGGAGGGCGGCGTGCTGCGCCGTCCCGGCCACACCGAGGCCGCCGTCGACCTGGCCCGGATGGCGGACCTGCGGCCGGCAGGTGTGATCTGCGAGATCGTCAGCCAGAAGGACGAGGGCCACATGGCCCAGACCGACGAGCTGCGGGTCTTCGCCGACGACCACAACCTCGCGCTGATCTCGATCGCCGACCTCATCGCGTGGCGCCGCAAGCACGAGAAGCACGTGGAGCGGGTCGCGTCCGCGCGGATCCCCACCCGGCACGGCGAGTTCACGGCCGTCGGCTACCGGAGCATCTACGACGACGTCGAGCACGTGGCCCTGGTCCGCGGCGACCTGCCCGGCCCGGACGGCGACGGCAGCGACGTGCTCGTGCGCGTGCACTCCGAATGCCTCACCGGCGACGTGTTCGGTTCGCTGCGCTGCGACTGCGGGCCCCAGCTCGACGCCGCCCTGGACATGGTCGCGCAGGAGGGTCGCGGTGTGGTCCTGTACATGCGCGGACACGAGGGCCGGGGCATCGGCCTCATGCACAAGCTGCAGGCCTACCAGCTGCAGGACGCGGGTTCGGACACCGTCGACGCGAACCTCGAGCTCGGCCTGCCCGCCGACGCCCGCGACTACGGCATCGGCGCGCAGATCCTGGTGGATCTGGGTATTTCCTCGATGCGGCTGCTGACCAACAACCCGGCCAAGCGGGTCGGGCTCGACGGCTACGGGCTGCAGATCACCGAGCGGGTGTCGATGCCGCTGCGGGCGAACGCCGAGAACCTGACATACCTGCGCACGAAGCGCGACCGCATGGGCCACGACCTGATCGGGCTCGACGACTTCGAAGCAGGAGAAATGCTGTGAGTGGTGAGGGACTGCCGGAGCTGCAGCTCGGTGAGGCGGGCGACCTCCGGCTCGCCATCGTCGCCGGCAGCTGGCACGCCGAGATCTCCGAGGCGCTGATCGCCGGCGCGCAGCGGGTGGCGGCCGAGGCGAACGTGAAGAACGTCACGCTGGTCCGCGTCGCCGGTGCCATCGAGCTTCCGGTGGTGGCGCAGGCCCTGGCCCGCACCCACGACGCCGTCGTCGCGCTCGGTGTCGTGATCCGCGGCGGGACGCCGCACTTCGAATACGTCTGCGACGCCGTGACGGCCGGTCTGACCCGGGTCTCGCTCGACGAGAGCACCCCGGTCGGGAACGGTGTGCTCACCACGGACACCGAGCAGCAGGCCGTCGACCGCAGTGGCCTGCCCGGCTCCGTCGAGGACAAGGGCGGTCAGGCGTGCGCGGCCGCGCTCGACACCGCTGTCACGTTGGCGCGACTGCGCCGCGCCGAGGAGTCCTTCGTATGATCCGGATCCATCCATGACCACTCCCGAATCCGAGTGGACACTCGTCGCGACGCCACGCAAGTCGCGTCGATACGCGATCGGTGTGGCGATTCTTCTCGTCGTCGTGCATGTGACGTTCGCAATCCTGCTGCGCGGCGATTCGACGGGCGTGTACTTCCGGCTCGCCGACCAGCTGGCGTTCGCGGGCATCGGCTGCCTCCTCGCGGCAGCCGTCCTGCTGCTGACCCGGCCCAGGTTGCGGGTCGGGCCCCGCGGCATCGCCGTCCGCAACGTCCTCGGGGAGCGCATCGTCGACTGGGACCTGTACGAGGGGTTGTCCTTCCCGGACGGCGCGGCGTGGGCCCGGATCGAGCTGCCCGACGACGAATACCTGGCCGTGATGGCCATCCAGTCGAACGATCGCGAATACGCCGTGGACGCCGTCGACCGCTTCCGCGCACTCGCGTCGGAGTACGCACCGTCCTGAACCGGGCGTCGCCCCTCCGCGACGTCGCGGATGCGGGGTTGGTCGGTGGCGCCGACTAACGTGGAGGGGTGCCCGATCCTTCGACATATCGCCCCGCGACCGGAACCATTCCGGTCGACCCGGGGGTGTACAAGTTCCGCGATCCGCACGGGCGGGTCATCTATGTCGGGAAGGCGAAGAGTCTTCGATCACGGCTGAATTCCTATTTCGCCGACGTCTCGACGCTGCACCCGCGCACCCGCCAGATGGTGACCACGGCCGGCAGCGTCGAGTGGACCGTGGTGAGCACCGAGGTCGAGGCCCTCCAGCTCGAGTACAACTGGATCAAGGAATTCGATCCCCGGTTCAACGTCCGCTACCGCGACGACAAGACGTACCCGGTTCTCGCGGTCACCCTGAACGAGGAATACCCCCGCCTGTTCGTCTACCGCGGTCCCCGGCGCAAGGGTGTCCGCTACTTCGGGCCCTACTCGCACGCGTGGGCCATCCGCGAAACCCTCGACCTGCTGCTGCGGGTGTTTCCTGCCCGCACCTGCTCGGCCGGGGTGTTCAAGCGTCACAACCAGATCGGCAGGCCCTGCCTGCTCGGCTACATCGACAAGTGCTCCGCGCCGTGCGTCGGACGCGTGTCCGCGGCCGAACACCGCAAGATCGTCGAGGACTTCTGCGACTTCCTGTCAGGACGCACCGACAAGCTGGTCCGGCAGCTCGAGGCCCGGATGCAGGAGGCGTCGGAAGAACTCGACTTCGAAACGGCGGCGCGGTTGCGCGACGACGTGGGCGCGTTGCGGCGCGCGCTCGAGAAGCAGGCCGTCGTGCTCGGCGACGGCACCGACGCCGACGTCGCCGCGTTCGCGACCGACGAGCTCGAGGCAGCGGTGCAGGTGTTCCACGTCCGCGGTGGCCGCGTGCGCGGTCAGCGCGGTTGGGTGGTCGAGAAGGCGGGTGACGTCATCGACTGGGCCAGCGTCGATTCCGAGGCGGGATCGGACCTGCCGCTGCTCGTCGAGCAGTTCCTCACCCAGTTCTACGGTGAGCAGGCGGCGCTGTCGGGCGCGACCGACCAGGAGGCCGGCACCAGCGGTGTGCCGCGGGAGGTCCTGGTGCCCGTGCTGCCGCCCGACGCCGAGCAGGTGCAGGAGTGGCTCAGCGGTCTCCGCGGATCCGCGG
>NZ_LTCZ01000019.1:0-2875 GCF_001583455.1 Rhodococcus sp. LB1
CGCAGCAGCGGATGTGGTTCTTCAACCAGTTCGACCCGGAGTCGGCGGCCTTCAACATTCCTCTGGCAATTCGGCTTTCCGGTGATCTTGACATCGAATTGCTGCAGACAGCATTGGTCGACGTGATCGACCGGCACGAAGCCCTGCGCACCATGTTCCCGGACTCGGGCCACGGGCCGTCTCAGGTAATCGTCCCCACATCTGCGCTCCCGCTGAGTGTGGCGCCGGAGCGGGTAGCGCCGGAGGAGGCACATGCCCGCGTATTCGACTTCGTGGGGCGCGGGTTCGATGTGGCCCGGGAAGTTCCGTTGCGCGTGAGGCTGTTCCAGCTCGACGACCACGAGTTCGTGCTGGCGATGGTAGTGCATCACATTTCCAGTGACGGCGGCTCAGCAGCGCCGATGTCGCGCGACATCGTGGTGGCGTACGCCGCGCGGCGTGAGGGACGGGAGCCAGGCTGGTCGCCGCTCGAGGTGCAGTATGCGGACTACACCCTGTGGCAGCGGGAGATTCTCGGCGCGCAGGACGATCCGACGTCACTGATCTCGGAACAACTGCGGTACTGGACCGAGGTTCTGGCAGATCTGCCGGAGATGGTGGAGCTGCCGACGGATCATCCGCGTCCGGCAGTACAATCACCGCGCGGCGCAAAGGTCGGCTTCACTCTGAGTTCGAATCTGGCCGAGCGTATCGAGCAGCGTGCGCGAGAATATAACTCGACCTTCTTCATGGTCGTCCATGCGTCGCTGGCGGTGCTGATGGCCCACCTGAGCGGAACTGAGGACATCCCCATCGGCACACAGATCGCCGGACGCGGCGACCCGGCACTCGACGACCTCATCGGCATGTTCGGCAACACACTGGTGCTGCGCAGCCGCGTCGCCCCCGCAATGTCGTTCGCCGACATTCTGGCCGACGTCAGGGAAGTCGACCTCGCCGCATTCGGCAACCCCGACGTTCCGCTGGAACGCCTGGTGGAAGTCCTCAATCCCACGCGCTCCACGGCCCATTCAGCGCTGTTCCAGGTACTGCTGGTGGTTCACAATTTCGTCCGGTCCAGGGTAACTCTGCCGGGCCTGGAGATCGCCCCGCTGGAAACGGACATCGTCGGTGCGAAACTCGATCTCGAATTCCATTTCACCGACACCTCGGATTCCGAGGGGCATCGGACCGGAATCGAGGGATCAATCGTCTATGCGCTCGACCTGTTCCAGGAATCGACGGTCGCCCGATTCGCGACCCGACTCGTCACCATCCTCGAGGCGGTCACACGCGATGTGACCGTACCGGTCGGCGAGCTCGAGTTGCGAAGCGTCGACGAGCGTGCGGCGATGGATCGGTGGAATGCCACAGCTGTGGTTGTCGAGGGCGGGACCCTGGTGCATCTCTTCGACGAGCAGGTACGCCGGACGCCGGATGCGGTGGCGGTGGTGTTCGAGGAACAGTCGTTGACCTATGCCGAGTTCGATTCTCGCGCGAATCGGCTGGCCCGATATTTGATCTCACGAGAGGTAGGACCGGAGTCGCTGGTGGGGCTGGGCATGAGTCGCTCCCTCGCGATGATGGTGAGCATTTACGCTGTGCTCAAAGCCGGTGCCGGGTACCTGCCGCTGGATCCGGAGCATCCAGCAGACCGCACCGACTACGTGATTGCGACCGCGAAACCCGTCGTCGTGCTGACCACGTCCAGGGACCGCGGTGACCTGCCGGCGGCGCTGGACGCCGTCGAAGTCGACATGCTGGACCTGTCGGTCTTCGACGCGGAGGCGGTGACCGACGCGTCCAGGCTGGCTCCGCTGCGGCCCGAGAATCTCGCCTACGCGATCTTCACGTCCGGATCCACAGGGCGACCGAAAGGCGTCGCGGTCAGCCACCGCTCGGTGGTCAACCAGATTGCGTGGATGCGTAGCCGCTACGCGCTCGGCGATCGCGACACGGTGTTGCACAAGACGCCCATTACGTTCGACGCATCGGTGTGGGAGTTGTTCTATCCACTACAGGTCGGTGCCCGATTGGTGATTGCCGAGCCTGGGGGACATCGTGACCCCGAGTACCTGCTGCGGATGTCGGACCGGTGGCACGTCACGATCTTGGAATTCGTGCCGTCGATGCTCGCGTTGTTCCTCGCGGAGTCGTCGCTCGCGCTGCCGCGGTCGCTGCGGTACGTCTCGGTCGGCGGAGAAGCGCTGCCCTCGGAGTTGGCCGCTCGGTTCGCCGCGCGCACCGAGGCAGTGCTGGACAATACCTACGGTCCGACGGAAGCCACGGTGACCTCGACCGTGCATCGCTGCCTGCAGGGCGTGGCGGGTCCGATACCGATCGGGAGTCCGATAAGGAACACCCGCACGTTCGTGCTGAACCGCCGGTTACACCGCGTGCCCGTAGGCGTGCCGGGGGAGTTGTATCTCGCCGGAATCCAGCTCGCCCGCGGCTATCACGCCCGCGGGGCGCTGACGGCAGAACGTTTCGTCGCCAATCCCTTCGCCGACTCCGGTGAGCGGCTGTACCGCACGGGTGATCTGGTGCGGTGGAATTCGAACGGTGACCTCGAATACCTGGGCCGCACCGATTTCCAGGTGAAGCTACGTGGCCTGCGGATCGAACTCGGGGAGATCGAGGCCGCGCTGACGGCAGACGAGTCGGTGGACCAGGCCGTGGTGGTCGTGCGCGACGGTGAATTCGGTCAGCAATTGGTCGGGTATGTGCTGCCGTCCCGCGGGCGGACCGTCGACGTCGAGGCGACACGCGAGGTGGTGAGCACATCGCTGCCGAAGTACATGGTGCCCGACGTGCTGGTCGTGCTCGACGCGTTGCCGTTGAATCCCAGTGGGAAGCTCGACCGACGGGCGTTGCCCGCGCCGTCGTTCGTCGTCCG
>NZ_LTCZ01000020.1:0-57141 GCF_001583455.1 Rhodococcus sp. LB1
GTCGTGTGAATATCGGGCGTGACCGCCGAATCTGTGACTGTCATCTATGACTGCTCTTCCCGTCGAGGCTGTCGGAACCAGCGCTGCACCCTGTGGGGTACGCGGTTCGTGGGATTACCCACTCGGACGCCGCCACTTTAACGCATTACTTATCGATCGTTCACGTGCGCTGCATCACTCTCGCGGCGAGGGTGTGATGCATCACGCTGCTGCTACTGGTCCTCGGTGCGGCCGTGGCGGCGCTCGTAGTCCTCGCGCGTGCGGTCGGCGCGACGCTGCGCCTTCGCATTGAGGAGGTCCGGATCGAGGCCGTGACTGAGCAGACGGTGGCGACGGTAGATGTTCATCAGCGCGACCGCAAAGTAGAGCAGCGGGAGCAGCAGAAGGGCCATCATCGCCAGCGGAATCCAGATCGGACCGGGGATGAGGAGGAACAACGCCAGCACCGCGACGACGGGAAGCATGAAACGGAGGACGTACCGCACCGAGGCTCCCGGCCCGACGAGGTCGTTGCGGACCCAGTCCTGCATCGAATCCGGCAGCGTGCGACCGAACAGATACCCGACGTACTGACTGGGGCTGGGACGCTGCGCATCGGACATGGTTTCAGGATAGTGCTGACAAACGGAGCGAACGTCGTCGAGTTCGCTCCGTTCCCGCTACTGCTGCTCCGCATTCGCGACGATGACGTCCCGGACGTACTGCGCCAGACCGGGGGCGACGTCGTCGTAGTGCCGGCGAAAGCGGTCGTCGGCGAGGTACATCTCGGCGAGGTTCACCTGCATTGCGTGATCGCAGTCGTAGAACCGTTCGATGCCGGCGCGGTGTTCCTCGGCGAGGGCGTTGGCCCGATCGGATCCGGGTTCGACACCGTCGGCCATCGCCTGCGCGAGCGACGCCTCGAATGCGTCTCCCTCGGCCTTGATTCGCTTCCAGTCCTCCTTGCTCATCTTCGCGGACCGCTGCTGGGACTGCTTCCACGCGTCGGTGTCGCCCCAGCGCTCTTCGGCCTCGGCGGCGTACTCCTCGCCCGGCCAGTTGTCGCCGAAGATTTCGTTCTGCTCTTCGGGGGTGAGCTGAATGCCCATGCTTTTCGCCTCCATCATCTTCTCCACGGCAGCAGCCATTTCGTGTAAGCGATCGATCCGTTCGCTCAGCAACGCGTGCTGTCGCCGTAGATGCGCGAGGGCATCGACGTCCGGGTCGTCGAGGAGGGCTGCGATCTCCTCGAGGGGGAAACCCAGTTCGCGGTACGTCAGCACGCGGTGCAGACGTTCCACGTCGGCGTCCGAATAGCTGCGGTACCCACCGGATGTGCGGTCGGACGGTGTGACCAGGCCGATCTCGTCGTAGTGGTGCAGAGTGCGCACGCTCACTCCGACCAGCCTGGCGACCACGCCGACCGTGTGTTTCTCGCTCACGTCCTCTACCGTGCAGCCTGACGTCGCGTGAGGGTCAACTCAGTTGTAGAGATCTTCGAGTTCGTCGGAGAAATTGGTCATCACGACCTTGCGCTTGAGCTTCATGCTCGGTGTGATCTCGCCGTTCTCGACGGTGAGTTCCCGGTCGAGGATGCGGAACTTCTTGATCTGCTCCCACCGGTTCAGTCCGGCGTTGAGTTCTTCGACGTAACCGCCGATCAGGTTGCGGGTCTCTTGGGCGTTCGCGATCTCGGCGAACGATTTGCCGCCCAGGTCGTGATTCTTCGCCCATTCGCCGATCGATTCCGCGTCGAGGGAGATCAGGGCGACGCAGTACGACTTCCCTTCGCCGTCGACGATGAGTTCACCGACGTAGGGGCAGATGCCCTTGAACGTGGCCGCCACCGCGGAGGGTGCGACGTATTTGCCGTTGGACGTCTTGAACATGTCCTTCTTGCGGTCGGTGATCCGCAGGTAGCCGTCCTCGTCCATTTCGCCGATGTCGCCGGTGCGGAACCAGCCGTCGTCGGTGAGCGCTTCGGCTGTGGCTTCGGGGTTCTCGTGGTATCCGCTCATGACGCCGGGACCCTTGATGAGGATCTCGCCGTCGTCGCCGATCCGGGTCTCGGTGCCCGGGATGGCCCAGCCGACGGTGCCGAACCGGTAGGCCGACGGGCGGTTGACGAACGATGCGGCACTGGTCTCGGACAGTCCGTACCCTTCGAGGACGACGATGCCGACGGCGTCGAACCATTGCGCGACATCACGATTGAGCGCCGCGGAGCCGGAGATGAAGAACTTCAGGCGGCCACCGAACCGTTCGCGAATCGTGCTGTACACCAGCCGATCCGCGACGGCGTGCTGGACGGAGTCGAGCATCGAGGGACTCTTGCCCGCCTGCTTGGCCTTCGACACCCGCAGTCCGACGCCGATCGCCCAGTCGAAGATCTTCTCCTTCACTCCACCTTCCTCGCGCACGGTGGAGACGATCCGCGCGTACGCCTTCTCGAAGATGCGGGGTGCCGCGCCCATGAACGTCGGTTTGACCACCGCGAGATTCTCGACGATCTTGTCGACGCGCCCGTCGACCGCCGTCGCGAAACCGATCTGCAACGGCAGGGTGAGCAGGACCTTCCCGAACACGTGGGACAGCGGGAGCCACAGGTATTGCAGGTCGTCGGCGTCGAGGATGCCGGTGGCGTCGATCGCGGCCGCCACGTACGTCCACGCCGAGTGCGAGAGCCGCACACCCTTGGGCCTGCCCGTGGTGCCGGACGTGTAGATCAGGGTGGCGAGGTCGTCGGGGCCGATCGCCTCGATCCGGTCGTGCACGGCGTCGGGGGTCTCGGCGAGCAGTTCCTCGCCGAGGTCGTGCAGCTGGTCGAACGTGATCACCCAGTCGTCGTCTCCGGGACTGCCGTCGATGAGGACGACCTTCTCGACGTCGCCGAGTTCGCCGCGGTTCTCCCGCAGCTTGGCGAGCTGTACGTCGTCCTCGGCGAAGACGACGCGGCTGCCGGAGTTGGCGACGATGTAGGCGACGTCGCCAGCCGTGGTGGTGGGATACACCGTGGTGGTGGCGGCGCCGGCGCACATGACGGCCAGGTCGGCGAGCACCCATTCGTAGCGGGTGGCGGAAGCCAGCGCCACCCGCTGCTCGGCCTGCACGCCGAGGACGATGAGTCCGGCCGCGAGGTTGCGCACACGGTCGCCCGCCTCGGACCAGGTGACGCTGGACCACTTCTTCGGGTCCGCCGCGTCGACGTATCGGAACGCTTCGCGGTTGGGTGAGTGGGCCACCCGATCCACGAACAATGCGGCTACCGACGGAGCCCGATTCTCGATCTTGGAGCGGTCAATGACCTCGTCCGACGCACGCTGAGCTGCCATGTATCGATCTTAGGAACCGGGGCCGCCCGGGGGAGTGGTTTCGGCGGAGGTCAACCGAGCTCGGCCGCCACCTTGCGGGGTTTCGCGACGATGGCCAGAGACATCACGGCGGCGATCGCGCACAGTCCGCCCGCGACGTAGAACGCGGAGTCGTATCCACCGAACTGGTCGCGCACGAATCCCGCGAGGAACGCCACGATGCCGGCGCCGATCTGGTGCGACGCCAGCACCCAGCCGAACACGATGGGTGCGTCGCCGCCGAAGTGTTTGCGGCACAAAGCAACCGTCGGGGGTACGGTCGCAACCCAGTCGAGTCCGTAGAAGATGACGAACGCGATCATCGGCGGGTGCACCGTGTTCGCGAACAGGATCGGCAGCAGCATCAGCGAGATCCCGCGCAGTAGGTAGTAGATGCCGAGGAGCTTGCGTGAATCGAACCGGTCGGTGAACCACCCCGACGCGATGGTGCCGATCACGTCGAAGATCCCGATCACCGCCAGCAGGCTCGCCGCCGCCGTCACCGGCATGCCGTGGTCGTGCGCGGCCGGAACGAAGTGGGTTCCGACGAGTCCGTTGGTGCTCGCCCCGCAGATGGCGAACGTACCGGCCAGCAGCCAGAACACCCGGGTCCGCGCCGCCGACACCAGCACCGTCACGGCCCGGCCCGCCGCGCCGCCGCGACCGGTCGGGGCGGGTGGTTCCGCGACGTAGTCGGGTCCGGCGCCGTACGGCACCGTCCCGACGTCGGACGGCCGGTTGCGCAGGAACACGAGGACCAGCGGCACGACGGCGAGGGCCGCGAACGACACCGTCAGCGCCACGGTCTGCCAGTCGTAGTGCTCGGCGACCATCGCGAGGATCGGCAGGAACACCAGCTGTCCGGCGGCGCTGCCCGCGGTGAGGATGCCGGTCACGAGGCCGCGGCGGGCGACGAACCAGCGGTCGACGACGGTGGCCACGAAGGCGAGCGCCATCGACCCGGTGCCCAGCCCGACGAGCACGCCCCACAGCAGCACGAGTTGCCAGGTGGCGGTCATGAAGACGGTCAGTCCGCTGCCGGCGGACACCAGGACCAGCGCCGCAGTGACCACCCGCCGCATGCCGAAGCGTTCCATGAGCGCCGCCGCGAACGGCGAGGTCAGTCCGTACAGCACCAGGTTGATCGACACGGCGGAGGAAATGCTCGCCCGCGACCAGCCGAAGTCCTCGTGCAGGGGGTCGATCAGGATCGAGGGCGCCGCCCGGAAGCTGGCGGCCCCCACGAGGGCGAGGAACGCGACGGCGGCGACCAGCCACGCGTAGTGGAGTCGCGGCGGGCGCGTGTCGGTGAGCGGCGCGGGCGGGCCGGGCGGCGCGATCTCGGAAGTCACCAGGCAAGTCTGGTGGGTGTGCCCGGCCCCGGGAAAGCTGCCAGAATGACAACATGCGAAAGAATCTGGCCATGATCGAACGTCATCGGGTGGTCGTGCTCGCCCTGGACGGGGTGATCCCGTTCGAACTCGGCATTCCGTCGCGGGTCTTCGGCCGAGCGCACGACGCCGACGGGAATCCGCTGTACGACGTGCAGACCTGCACGGCCGACGGACGGCCCGTGCGTTCGGACGCCGATTTCTCGGTGTCCGTCGATCACGGGCCCGAATTGCTGGCCGAGGCCGACACGGTCGTGATCCCCGCGTCCTACGAACTCGGCCCGGCCTACGACGACGGGCGTCTGCCCGCGAACCTGGAGGCGGCCCTCGCCTTCGTCCGGCCCGGCACGCGCTACGTCTCCATCTGCACCGGCTCCTACATCCTCGCCGCGGCGGGGCTCCTCGACGGTCTGCGCGCCACCACACACTGGCGCAACGCCGAACACTTCCAGCGCACCTATCCGCAGGTCCGGGTCGATCCCGACGTGCTGTTCGTCGACGAGGGGCACATCCTCACGTCGGCAGGCGTTGCGGCCGGACTCGACCTCTGCCTCCACATCGTGCGCCGCGACCACGGCTCCGACGTCGCCAATCAGGTGGCGCGCCGATGCGTCGTCCCACCGTGGCGCGACGGCGGGCAGGCGCAGTACATCGAGCGGCCGATCCCGGAGACCACGGCCGAGTCCACCGCGGCCACCCGGGACTGGGCGCTGGATCGGCTGGGTGAGTCACTGACGCTGAACCGAATGGCCGCGCACTCGAACATGAGTGTCCGCACGTTCACGCGGCGGTTCGGTGAAGAGGTCGGCACCACCCCGAACCGCTGGCTGATCACTCACCGGGTCGACCGCGCGCGGCAACTCCTCGAGACCACCGACCTGTCCGTCGACGTCATCGCCCGCGAGGTCGGTTTCGGGACGGCGGTGTCACTGCGTCAGCACATGGGCGCCGTGCTCGGCGTCCCACCGTCGGCGTATCGCAGAACGTTTCGGGGTCAGGCGCTCAAGACGAAGGCACCGGCGTAGATCCCGAGTCCTCCTTCGTCCCGTCGTCCCGCGCGGTGGCCGTGCGGGCCGGGCGGATGAGCAGTTCGAGTGCCGCCAGCGCGAGGAGGGCAATGAACACGATCCACAACACGACCAGTCCGGTGGGATAGCGCCAGAACATCAGCAGCAGAGCCGCGACGCCGATGATGGCGCAGCGCAGCGGAACTCGAAGCTGGTTGGCCCACCGTTCCACTTCGTTCGGCGGTCGGCCGGCGCCGGACTTGCGGGCGAAGTCCAGTGCCTGCCCATAGCCGCGACGCACGGCGGTCGCGGACGCCGAGCCGCCGACGAGGAAGGCGCCGATCGCGATCACCAGACCGAGGACGGCGACCGCACGCAGGCTCGTCCGCAGCGGTACCAGGACGGTGTCGATGACCGCTGCCGCCGCGTCGGGCGACAGGATGTCGGGTGGGACGCTGTCGAGGTAGATGGCGCGTCCGACGAGAATCCCGATCGCGAGGACGAGCATTCCCAGGGCGATGGACAGGCCGGCGAGGGAGAGCGCGCGCAGCCGTCGGCCGGTGGGGGCGACGGCGACCGCGGCGGCGGCGCAGGCGATTCCCAGCCACGGCAGGATCGCCGACGCCTTGTCGAGGGCATTGACGGCGCGCTGCGCCTTCACCAGTTCGGGGGACTGGAACAGCACGAATTGCTTGTCGACCGCGGGGATCTTGTCGGCGAACGCGAAACCACGCTCGGTCAGCGCGGCCTTCACATTCTCGATGACGGTGCCCAGAGAAATGCTGACGGTGCCGCTCTGGTCGACCTCCACCGAGCTGAGACCGTAGTTCCCCGTCATCACCGCCACGAGCGCGTTGTGCGCCGAACGGTTCGCCTGGATCCAGAGGTCCTCGAACTGCTGGGACTGCACGAGTGAGCTGACGGTGTCGTGGACGAAGTTCTTTGCCTGGCTCGTGATCACCGGTGCGAGGCCGATCACGGCCGCGTCCAGCCGGGGAGCGTTCGCTGCGAGATTCGAGACGTCGGTCAGTGCTTCGAGTGCGTCCTTGGTGAGCCCCTCGACGTCGACTCGAGTGAAGATCTCGTCGGTGATCTGGTTCGTGATGTCCGCCTGGAGGGCCGGATTCGCACCGAGGGGGGCGACCGTGCTCACGTAGCGGTCGGTGTCGAGGATCTGACTTCTCGTGAAGCGTGCGGTGACCGACGCGAGTGCGAGAACGGCGACCAGGACCAGCAGAATCGTGACGGCCGTCCAGCGCAATCCGTTCCGGGGTGGGACCTCGTCGCGCAACCGGAGGAGTTCGGTGCGTTCGTCCTTGTCGAGTGGGCCGGTGCTCGTGCCGTCTTCCATTGCGGATCAGATCACTTCGGGGTTCCAGGTGGCGACCGCCCAGATCACGACGGCGTTCAGCGCGATGATCGTGATTGCCCACACGGGGTAGTAGGGCAGCCACAGGAAGTTGACGAGGATCGACAAGGCGCACAGCACCATCGCGCCGACACGTGCCCAGGTGGCCCCGGTGAACAGTGCCACACCGACGGCCGCAACGATCACGCCGAGCACGAGATGAATCCATCCCCATGTAGTGACGTCGAATTGGTAGGTGTACTCGATGCCGACGACGATCACGTCGTCCTTGGCTATCGCGGAGATCCCCTGGAAGAATTCGAGCACGCCGACGGTGACGAGAAGAACCGCCCCGCCCATCGACGTTCCCTTTGCTACACCTTGCTTGACCAGCGATTCATCGGACATGACCGTTCCTCTTTCGTCACCGTACGAAATGAACTGGCGTAAGTAAGTATCCCCCGTCGGTTCACCCTTTGTCTGGAAGATGCCCGGACGTACGCGTATTGACCTCGCTCTACGCGGCGACGGAAAATATTTGCAGGCCAATGTATGTCCGGGAAGGGGATCGCGATGTCCGACGAGTCGTTGGTCAAGCAGGGGGTCGCGGCCGCGACCTCCATGGTGGCGGCGATAGTTTTGCTCACTATCGGAATTCTCCATGTGCTCTCGGGCGTCTCGGCGCTCATGCAGGACGACCTCGTCGTCGCTGGTCCCGAGTACATTTACCAGTTCGACACGACCGCGTGGGGCTGGATTCACCTGGTGCTCGGTGTGATCGTTGCAGCCGTCGGTGTCATGTTGTTCACCGGGGCGACATGGGCCCGTGTCGGCGCCATGGTGATCTGTGCTCTCTCCCTCCTCGCCAATTTCCTCTGGCTGCCCCACTACCCGTGGTGGTCGGTCGTGATGATCGTGCTGGACGTGTTCGTGATCTGGGCTGTCGCGACATGGAAGCCGGGCTACGAGGAGACGCTCTAGGGCTTCCGCCGCCAGCGAACCGAGGCTGTCAGCACACGGATGCCCAACGAGATCAGGATCAGATTGCCGATGATCTGTGCCGACACCACCGCCCGCGCGGCCTCCGTGGTGGCCACGATGTCACCGAACCCGACCGTGGCGAACACCGTCAAGGTGAAATAGAGGGCGTCGAGGCGGGTCAGCGCTTCGTCGAAGTTGTCCGGCCCCGAGTACGAGAGCAGAAAGTACGTCGTCGCGTAGGCGACGAGGTAGACCCCCACGGTGACGGCCAACGCCTCTACTGCCTGCGCGACCGGGTACTCGGCACGCAGCACCCTGCGGATCTGCCAGACGTACACCGCGCAGACCACAGCGAGACCACCGACCACCATGGACACGGTGCGCAGGTTGTCCACCGTGGTGAAGGGCAGCAGGAAATATGCGCTCACCAGCACCACCGTGGCGCACACCGGGCGCAGCACCGCCGGCACCAGCACACGCACCCGCGCACGTCGGGAGAGACTTCGCACGCCGTCCTCGGCCACCGTCACCGCCCGTTTCTCGTCGTCGGCTGCGCTCGGATCCGTTCGGGGTCCCAGGTCGGGACCGCCCGGAACACCATCTTCCAGTTTCCGCCGATCGAGGAGCCGACCAGAGCACATTGGTCGTCTTTGTGCTCCGGAGCGCAATTACCCGTCGATCGGCAGGGTTTCAGGGCAACCGAGTTCACATGCCGAGTTCGTCACCCGGATGCAACTCCACCGCAACGACACCCGCCCGCTCGGCGTGGTGGACGAACTCGGCGCCCGGACCGAAGAACAACCGGGGGCGCACGGCGTCGAGGCCGACCGGCCACAGTGTGCCGTAGTGGATCGGCACCGCCAGTCCCGCCTCCACCAGACGCGCGACGACCGCGGCCCGAGACGGGTCGAGGTGACCCTTGCCGAGTGTCGGACCCCAGCCCCCGACGGGTAGCAGCGCGAGGTCCACGGGGCCGACGTGGTCGGCGAGGTCCGGGTACAGGTCGGTGTCACCGGCAAAATAGGTCCGCCGGTCCCCCTCGACGACGTACCCGATCGCGGGCGCGAGCTCCGGGCCGCGCCGCCAGCGCCGGCCGTCGTGTCGGGCGGGGACGGCGCGCACCGTGACCTTGCCGATCCTTGTCTCGTCGCCGGGTCGCAGCAGCACCAGGCGGTCGGCGAACTGGCGCAGCGCGGGCAGGCCGTCGATCGCCCGCCACGGGGCCACGATCGGGACGTCCGGATCGAGCAGCCGCAGCGACGGCAGGTGGGTGTGGTCGGCGTGCAGGTGCGAGAGCAGGACGGCGTCCGGGTTACGCACGTGCGGCCCGGTCGGCGCGGGCCCTCGGCGACGACGTAGGTGCGCGACGCGGTCGGTCAGCACCGGATCGGTCAGGACGACCGTCCCGCGGTCCACGATCAGCGCGCTGGCATGTCCGAGCCAGCGCACCCCGGATGCGGTGGCATCCGACCACGGCGTTGCGTTCACACCCTTACGATTCCAGATGACGAAAGGCGGTGCGATGCGCACGGTGGGCGGCGTGGTGCGGGTGCTCGTCGAGTTCTTCGTGCTCTGGGGGTCGTCGGCGCTCGCGATCATCGTGCTCGACCGCATCCTCCGCGGCATCGTCCTGGACCAATCGAGCTTCGCTCCGCTACCTACGCTCCCGGCCGCGCTGGTGCTCGCATTGGTGTTCGGCCTGCTCAACGCCGCGCTGTGGCCGGTGATGATGCGGTTCATGTCGTGGATCGGCCCGGTGCTGCTGTTCGTCGGGGTGTTCCTCGCAGGCGGTGTGATCATGCTGTTGACGCTGTACCTGGTACCGGTCGCGTCGGTGGACCAGCCGCGCGATGCGTTCTACCTCGCGGCGCTGCTCTCGCTGTTCACCTCCGTGATTTCGGGCGCGATCGCGTCCCGCTCCGATACCGCGTACCGACTGATGCAGGTGCGCCGACAGCGGTTTCGGTTGCGTCGCAACGCCGCGCTCGTCGACGCGTCCCCGGGGCTGTTGTGTATCCAGATCGACGGCCTCGGTTACGACGTGCTGCGCCGCGCGATCGCCGACGGCGTCACGCCCGGGCTGGCGAAGTTGGTGCGCGAGACTCACCGGCTGGTGCCGTGGCACACCGACTGGAGCAGTCAGACGGGTGCGACCCAGCTGGGCGTGCTGCACGGTTCCAACCACAACGTGCCGGCGTTTCGCTGGTACGACAAGACGACCGAGCACATTTCGGTGTTCAGCAACCCGGCCGACAACGAGCAGCGCGAACTCGAACGAACGGACATCCCCGGCCTGCTGGCGCACGACGGCGCGAGCCGCGGCAACCTGTTCACCGGCGGCGCGCAGGACAACGTGCTCGTCGTCAGTCGCATGCGCGGTGCCCGCCTCGGGGGCGGTGCGGGCTACAGCGACTATTTCGCCGACCCGGCGAGCGCGCTGCGCACGTTCATCCGGATGTTCGCGGAACTGCAACGGGAGCTACGCCAGTCACTGCGGCAGAAGCGAAAGGACATCCAGCCGCGGGTGCCGCGCGGCGGGGTCTATCCGTTCGTGCGGGCGTTCGCGACCGTGCTCGCCACCGACGTCGCCGCCGCCGCGGTGGTCGGCGATCTGATCAAGGGGCGCAGTGTCGTCTACGTCGACCTGATCGGTTATGACGAGGTGTCGCACCACTCGGGAATTTCCCGGCCGGAGACCCTGGCGGTGCTGACCAAACTCGACGACGTCGTCGAGATGGTGCTCGCCGTGGTGGAGCAGGCCGATCGGCCCTACCGCGTCGTCGTGCTGTCCGATCACGGGCAGAGCCAGGGCGCGACCTTCCTGCAACGCTACGGGGAAACTCTGGGGCAGTTGGTCATCCGGCTTGCCGCACAGCGCGAACCGGTCGCGGTGAAGCGCCACTGGTACGAGCGCGAATCCGATGTCTCCCACCAGCCCGGGGCGGAGGGGCTCGGCTACGCCGCGGCCAGCGTGCACTCGCCGACGGCCGGCGAGGAGGCGCACGCCTCCGCAGGCGAGCCGATTGTGCTCGGCTCGGGCAATCTCGGTCTGGTCTACTTCCCGCACCTGCCCGGCCGCGCCGATGTCAATGCCATCGAGGCTGCCCATCCCGGGCTGCTCACCGGGCTGCGCGAGCATCCCGGGGTCGGTTTCCTGCTCGTTGCCGCCCCGGGCGGGTCCGTGGTGCTCGGGCCCCACGGACAGGTCGACCTGAAGACCGGCGAGGTCACCGGCGAGAATCCGCTCGCGGTGATGGGCCCTGACGCGCTGGCCAAGGTGCGACGCACCGACACCTTCGACAACGTTGCCGACATCATGGTCGGTGGCACGTACTGGCCCGACACGGACGAGGTCGCGGCGTTCGAGGAGCAGGTCGGCTCACACGGCGGAATGGGCGGACCGCAGAGCACTCCGTTCCTCATCTACCCCGCCGACCTGCCCGCACCGCCCGACCCGCTGCACGGGGCCGAGGCCGTGCACACGGTGCTCGTCGGCTGGCGGGATATTTCGACGGGACCGCGCGCACGCGACCTATCGGGAACCGGCCCATGACGGCCGGCGAAGACCCGCAGCCCAAGACGTGCAATGTGCTGCGATCGCCTCTGCGCACGGCGGAAGATGGAATGACGACGGGAAGTCGGACCGTTGTGAGGAAGTACGCGCCGCCGTCGAGGGGGTAGTCACGTGAACAGATCAGGCATCCCCGATACCGGCGACCGTGGCCGGCGGTGGTGGGCCCGTGTGGCGTTCGTGTTCGCCGCCGGTGCGGCGGCGGTGCCCATCCTGTTCGCCGGGGTGCTGGGCACCGTGGCGTTGCTCATCGTGGGGACCGGTGGCGTCGTGGTCACGGTGGCGGCGTTGTACTGGTTCCTCACCCGGCGCGGAATACTCAGGTGGATCTCCCTGGGCGTGGCGATCGTCGCGCCGATCGTCGTGCTGACGCTGTTCATCCGCGCGCACCTGCTGTGGGTGGTGCTGCTCGCGTACGTGCTCGCTCTGCTGGCCGTCGTCTGCGCCCGCGCCGCTTTGCGTGGCAGACGTGCGGAGACGACCATGCCCGAATACCCTGCCCCGCCCGCGCAGCTCCCTTTCCTGATCATGAATCCGCATTCCGGTGGCGGGAAGGTCGCGAAATTCGACCTGAAGCGCAGAGCCGAAGAACTGGGCGCCGACGTCGTGCTGCTCGAAGGGCCGGCCACCGTCGACGTCACCGCACTGGCCCAGCAGGCCGTCGCGAAAGGGGCCGATCTGCTGGGAGTGGCGGGCGGAGACGGGACCCAGGCGCTCGTGGCGGCGGTCGCGGCCGAACACCACCTGCCGTTCCTCGTGATCAGTGCCGGAACCCGCAACCATTTCGCGATGGATCTCGGACTCGACCGCGCCGATCCGACCCGATCGCTGGACGCACTCCGGGACGGTGTCGAGTTGCGCGTCGACCTCGGCACCATCAACGGTCGAACCTTCGTCAACAATGCCTCGTTCGGGGTCTACGCCGAGATCGTGCGCAGTCCCGCATACCGCGACGACAAGGCCGCGACAGTGCTGACGCTGCTCCCCGATCTGCTCACCGGGCACGCCGGGCCTCGATTGGTAGCGCGGATCGGTGAGACTGCCGTGGAGGGACCGCAGGCGGTCCTGGTGAGCAACAATCCCTACGGCAACAGTGATCTGGCGGGTCTGAGCCGCCGGGACCGTCTCGATCGCGGCGTCCTCGGCGCGGTCACCCTGTCGGTGGCGAACACCAGACAGGCGGTCGGTCTGCTGCGCCGCACCAATGTGCGCGGCCTGACGCAGGAAACGCCGATGGAGGTGATCGTAGACGCCGACACACCGGAGATCCCCGTGGGAGTCGACGGCGAATCCCTCCTGCTCCGCACTCCGGTGCGGTGCACCATCGAACCGGACGCCTTGCGGGTGCGGGTGCCCAGGACGAGGCCCGGGGTGCGTCCCGCTGCACCGGCGTTCGACTGGGTTCGACTGTGGCGGACGGCGTACCGACCTCACCCTGCGTCCGGGTCGGCGCCCCGAGACTGAATTCGGGTGGTGGTACTCGATCGTTCGGCAATGCCGTCGCTTTTCAGGATCACGTAGATCAGTGCCGACACGAACGGAACGAGGAGCAGGAAACACACCCAGAACGCCTTCATCCACCCCGATGTCCGGTCGTCGCGGAACAGGTCGGCGCTGATCGCGAACAGCAGCAGGAGATACGCCAGGAACGCGAAGGCGATGGCACCGAGCCAGAAGATCGTCCAGAAGGAATCCATGCGTCGCACCCCGTCCTGTGGTCGGTTCAGTCGTCGGTCGGATCGCCGGTGTGATCGGCTCGACTGTGGAATGCGGCCACGGCGGCGTCGATGGTGGGATAGAAGCGTGTCGCGTCGAACCTGTCGCCCACCCCGAACCGGATGAGCCGGTCCTTGATCGGACCCTTCATCTCCGCGAACGCCAAACGGATCTGTTTCCCCTCGAGATACGTGTCGAGGTCGACCAGTTCGTCGACGGCAGTGGTGTCGAGACCGGTGATCGGCTCGGCGGCCACGACCACCCACTCGACCGGGCTCGGCGCTGTCGCCACCACCGAGCGCACGTATTCGTCGAAGATCTCGCCGTTGGCGAAGAAGAGGGGAGCGTCGAAGCGCACCAGCACCAGCCCGGGGATGCGGACGCCGTCGGGGTGGCGTTCGACGTCATGGAAGCCGGGGCGGTCGGTCGTCCGGACGAGTTCCGTGCGGTACGGCTGCCAGGCCTGCGCGACCACCGCGACGAAGGACAGCCCGATCGCGACGAGGATGCCCTGCAGCACGCCCACCAAAGCGACCCCGAGGAAGGCCGCGACGGCGAGTCCGAACTCCACGGTGCTCATGCGCCACATCCGGATCATTCCACTCACATCGACCAGCGCCGTGGCGGCGACGATCACCACGGCCCCGAGTGTCGCGTCGGGGAGGTACGTGGTGACCCCGGGGGCGACGAGAACGAAGACCAGGACGGCGAGTGCTCCGACGACGCAGGCGAGTTGGGTGCGGGCGCCGCTCTGTTCGGCCACCGGGGTGCGCGACCCGCTGGCGGAGATGGGGAACCCGCCGAACAGTCCACCGGCGATGTTGGCCACGCCGACCGCCTTCATCTCCGTGCTGCCGTTCACGTCTTCACCGTGCCGGGCGGCGAACGTGCGGGACAGCACGCCTGTGTCGGCGAACGCGATCAGGGCGATACCGGCCGCGGGGCCGACGAGGTTCCCCACGTCCCCCCAGTCGACACCGCCGAACGACGGCAGCGGCAGGCCGGCGGGCAGGGCGCCGACCATCCCGATGTCGTCGGTGAGTCCGAGTGCGGCGGACAGGATGATCGCGCCGACCACGGCCACGAGGACGCCGGGGATGCGGGGCACCCAGATGCGGAACCCGATGATGACGGCGAGGGAGCCGATGCCCACTGCGGCGGCGACGGGGTCGATGTTGCCCTGTATCACGGACTGTCCGATCTCCCCGATCTCTCCGATGAGGCCGGACGCGTCGACGGAGAACCCGAGCAGCTTGGGCAGTTGGCCGACGACGACGATGAGCGCGATCGCATTGAGGTAGCCGAGCCGGATGGGCTTCGACAGCAGTTCGGTCACGAAGCCGAGATGCAGGAATCCGCCGACGAGGAGAATGAGGCCGACGAGGACGCCGAGGATTCCGGCGAGGGCGAGCGCGCTCTCCGGGTCGTCGGCCACGGCGAGAGGCAGTACCGCCGCGGCGATGAGCGGCGCCAGCGACGAGTCCGGGCCGAGCACGAGGATCTTCGACGGCCCCACCAGGGCATACGCGAGGAGCGGGATGATCGTGGCGTAGAGGCCGGCGTAGGCGGGCAACCCGGCGGCCTCCGCGTACCCCATCCCGGCGGGGATGAGCAGGGCGGTGAGGACGAGCCCGGCGGTGATGTCGGGGCGCAGCCACTCCCGGTGGTACGCCCGGGCCGTCGCGATGCCCGGCAACTGCGCGAGGCTACCTGTCCAGGACATGGTCCGGGCCTCAGCGTGCGCGCTGGGGGTCGACGGCGGCGGGGGCGGTCATCGGTGCGGGCGGCTCCGAGTGGAGGTGGCGCCGGCGCCGGAACGCCTTCTCCGCTTCGACGACGATCGGGATGATCAGTGACCACCCGAGGCAGGCGAGCCACTGGCCGCCGGTCAGCGACGTGGTCATGAGAAGGTCCTGGAGGAACCCGGCCTCGACCGCGAACACCGTCACGATGGTCGGGATCGAGAGGATCTTCAATGCGCCGAGGATCGGTGGGGTGAGCCCGGATTCCGGGTCGCGTCGCATGACGAGCCCGGCGAGGATGGAACCGAACGACAGCACCACGAACGCCGTCGTCATGGGAACGTTCGCCTCGGTCGTGCTCATCTCGCCCGGCGCGAGGAGCATCGCGGCGAGCGTGACGGCGAACTGCAGGACGCCGTATGCGAGCCACTGCACGAACGCCCGCCGGTTGGCGATCGGCATCCGCGGGTCGCGGGGCGGCTTGTTCATCAGATCCGGTGCAGGCGGGTCGAGCATGATGACCGCGACCGGGAACAGCGTGATGAAGAAGTGCTGGAACAGCACCATCAGCGGGGTGAGCGCGACCCCGTCGTTGATGTCGAAAATGCTCGCGACGAGAAACAGCAGCACCAGCGAGAACAGTTTCGACATCTGGTATCGGATGTAGGACACGATCTTGTCGTAGATGTTGCGGCCCAACCGGATCGCGGTGATCAGGGTCCCGAAATTGTCGTCGGTGAGCACCATCTTGCCCGCCTGTTTGGTGACTTCGCTGCCCGAGCCCATGGCTACGCCGATATCGGCCTTCTTCAGTGCGGCTGCGTCGTTGACGGCGTCCCCGGTCATCGCCACGACGGCGCCGTTCTTCTGCATGATGTCGGCCAGGCGCAGTTTGTCCTGAGGGGTGACGCGGCCGAACACGTGCAGGTTCGGGAGGGCCGCCGACAGTTCTTCATCGGTCATGGCCTGCAGTTCCGCACCACCGATCGCGCCCGGTCCGAGTCCGAGTTCGGCGCCGATCGCGGATGCCGTGATCGCGTGGTCGCCGGTGATCATGCGGACGTCGATGCCGGCCTCGTGGGCGGTGCGCACCGATTCGATCGCTTCCGGCCGAAGCGGGTCGATGATGCCGACCATGCCGACGAACGTGAGGTCCGCGACGTAGGACATGGGGTCGGCCACCGCGGCCTCCTCCTGCCCGTCGAGGCGGCGGACCGCGAAGGCCAGCACGCGAAGTCCCTTCTCGGACATCGTCCGGTTCGCTGCCGTCAGCTCCTCCCGGACCTCGTCGAGCGGGACCTCCTGCCTGCCGGTCCGGAAGGCGGTCGCGCACCGCGCCAGGACCACGTCGGGCCCGCCCTTGACCAGTTCCACGAACTGAGTTCTGCCATCGACCTCGAGATGGTGGAACGTCGCCATGAACTTGTACGCGGAGTCGAACGGCACGGCGGCGACGCGCGGATACGTTCGCCGGGTCAGTGGGGCGTCGACACCGATCTTCGCCGCGAGCACCACCAGCGCGGCTTCCGTCGGGTCGCCGACGACCTCTCCGGTGCCGGAGACCGTGGCGTCGCTGTCGAGGCACAACCCGTACGCGAGCAGCGTGAAATCCGGGACCGCCTCGCCCGCGACGTGGGTGATCTTCCCCGACTTGGCGTAACCCTCACCGTCGACGGTGTACCACCGGCAGTGGAAGTACAACGACCGCACGGTCATCTGGTTCATCGTCAGCGTGCCGGTCTTGTCCGAGTTGATTACGCTGGTCGCGCCGAGCGTCTCGACGTCCGTGAGGTTCTTCACGATAGCCTTGGCGTCGGCCAGCTGCCGTGCGCCGTAGGCCAGCATCGCCTGGACGAACGTCGGCAGACCGGTCGGGATCGCGGAGACCCCCATGGAAATGCCGAGCAGCAGAAGCGTCGTCACGTCCTGTCCGCGAATCACCCCGATGATCACGATGATCGCCACCGAAGTCCACGCGATGACGCCGAGTACTTTGGTGAGCGAGTCCAGTTCGCGCTGCAGCGGGGACTTGCTCGGCGCGACCGCAGAGAGCATCGACGCGATCTGGCCCATCTGGGTGTGCATGCCCGTCTCGGTGACCACCATGGTGGCGGTGCCGCGGGTGACCGAGGTGTTCTGGAAGCCCATGTTGCTGCGGTCGCCGAGAGAAACGTCGATGGTGCCGAGCGTCTGGGGGTCCTTCGCGACGGGTGCACTCTCACCCGTCAGTGCCGCCTCCTGCGTCTCCAAGGTGGCCGTCGTGAGCAGGCGGCCGTCCGCGGGGACGATGTCACCCGCCTCGAGCTGCACGACGTCACCCGGCACGAGTTCGGTGGCGTCGAGCTCGGTCAGAGTGCCGTCGCGGACCACCCTCGCCTGCGGTGTCTGCATCTTCGCCAGTGCGTCGACGCTGGCGCGCGCCTTCACTTCCTGCCGTGTGCCCAGCACGATGTTGAGCCCGACGAGAACCGCGACCACGATCGCCGTCGGGATTTCGCCGATGACGATGCTGACCACGGCCACCGCGACCAGCATCAGGTTCATGGGGTCCTTCAACTGCAGCAACGCGATCGACCACATCGACGGCGGCGGCTCGGAGGCGATCTCGTTCGGACCGTACCGTCGGCGACGTTCGTCTACTTCGCCGGCCGTCAGCCCCGCCTGCCGATCGGAGGCCAGTGCGGACACGACGACGTCGGCGTCCTGTGCATGCCAGGCCGTCTGCGCTTGCGTGGGTTCCGTCGAGACCATGACCGCTCGTCCTTTCGGCTCGGATCCTCAGTAGGGGGTGGGAATCCAGTGCAGTGGCTGCCTCGGCGCCTCGTAGCCGTGCGGGCCCCGCCGCTCCGGCAAGGTGATGTCGGGGCGTTCGAGGGGTTCGTAGGGGATCTGGCTCAGCAGATGGCTGATGATGTTGAGCCGACCGCGTTTCTTGTCGTCGTTGACCGCGACGTACCAGGGCGCCCAACCGGTGTCGGTGAAGTGGAACATTTCGTCCCGTGCCCGCGAGTAGTCGTACCAATGGGTGTACGACTTCAGGTCCAGGTCCGACAGCTTCCAGATCTTCCGCGGATCGTCGATCCGGCTCTGCAGGCGCAGCGTCTGCTGGTCCTCGCTCACCTCCAGCCAGTACTTCAGCAGGATGACGCCCGAGTCGACGATCGCGCGTTCGACCGTCGGGACGAGTTGGAGGAACTGCTGAGCTTCCTCCTCGGTGCAGAAGCCCATCACCCGTTCGACGCCCGCGCGGTTGTACCAACTGCGGTCGAAGATGACGATCTCCCCGCCGGCCGGGAGATAGGGCAGGTACCGCTGCACGTACATCTGCGACTTCTCGCGATCCGTCGGGGCGGGCAGGGCGACGACACGGAACACGCGCGGACTGACCCGCTCGGTGATCGCCTTGATGACGCCGCCTTTCCCGGCGGTGTCGCGACCCTCGAACACGATGCAGATCCTCGCGCCCGTCGATTTCACCCACTCCTGTAATGCGACGAGTTCGCCGTGAAGTGGGCGGAGCAGGCGGCTGTACTCCTTGTTCTTCATCGGTGCGGCGGGCTCGGCACCGCCTGGCCGGGACAGGTCGAGCCCGGACTTCTCGTGCTTCGTCTTCTTTCCCACGGTTTCGACCCGGCCGCCGACTGCTCAGACCCGATCCGGCTGCCAGGTCGACACGGCCCAGATCACCACGACGTCGAGCGCGATGATGAGCACCGACCACCACGGGTAGTACGGCAGCCACAGGAAGTTGGCGAATATGGAGACTGCCGCGATCACGATCGCGGACACCCGCGCCCATCCCGCGCCGGTGAGCAGCGCGAGGCCGACCGCCGCAACGAGCACACCCAGCACGATGTGAATCCAGCCCCACGTGGTCAGGTCGAACTTGTAGACATAGTTCACTCCCGACACGAATACTTCGTTCTCGGCGACCGCGGCGATTCCCTGGCAGAACTGGATGATGCCCACGGTCACCATGATGATGGCCGCCCCGATCGAAGTGCCTGCCGCGACGCCCTGCTTGACCGACGTTGTCTCGGACATGACCGTCCCTTTCCCCTACCGCGAGCCGGGCGGCCCGGTACCACCATTGTCCGCCGTTTCCGCGTGGTAGTAGTCGTGAAACCGTATTTCCGGGCAGTACTCCGGAAACTGGATTGATCCCAGAGTCATGAATATTCACGGTCCTGACACCGAACCGAGTTGCTCGAGAGGCCATTTCGTGTCTTGACGATGGTTTCGCAGCGGGACGACGATGAGTCGATGATCGGTGACGACGAGTTGCTTCAGGTCGAGCAGGTCATCGAGCGCTTGATGACTCGGTACCCGTCCGTCTCACCCGTGGACATCGAGCACGCCGTGCGCACCGTTCACAAGCGCTTCGCGGATTGCAGGATCCGGGACTTCGTCCCGCTCCTGGTGGAGAAGGCGGCCCGGCGCGACCTTGCCGACAGTACGGTGCCGGCCGCTGGTGACATTGTGCTCTAGCGGTGTCGTCGTGGGCTGGGTAATACTAGGGCGACGCCGTGTGTGGCTGCCGCTGCTGTCTTCAGAGGAGAGGTCCTGCAGTGAACGACACCGATTTCGACGAACTCGGACCTATCGACTATCTCGTCGTCGAGTTCCCTGCCGACCGGAGACCCGACGGATCGGCGTTGCCCCTTCTCATCGACCTGGTCGAACGAAACATCATCCGAGTGCTCGATCTGGTCTTCGTCCGCAAGGAAGCCGACGGATCGCTCGCCGGTATCGCCGTCGAGGACCTCGGGTTCGAGGGCGGTGTGGACGTGACGGTGTTCGCCGAGGCGACGACGGGTCTGATCGACCGAACCGACCTCGAGGATGCGGCTGCCGTCCTCGCCCCCGGCTGTTCCGGGGCCATTCTCGTCTACGAGAACACTTGGGCCGCACCGTTCGCCTCCGCCCTCCGGCGCGAGGGCGCGCAGCTCGTGGCCTCGGGACGCATCCCCGTCCAGGGAATTCTGGCCGCGCTCGACACGCTCGACGCCACTAGTTGAGATTTCGAGGAGCACATCGTGCCAGGCCAGAGTCCTGGCCTCCTGACCGGAACACCGAGTGGACGGAGCGTCGAAAATGGAAGGCTTCTGGGAGTTCTTCTGGTTCATCTTCGTCTGTTTCGCCTTCGCGGCCTACTTGTCCGTGTTGTTCTCGATCATCTCGGACCTGTTCCGGGACCGCGAGACGTCGGGGTGGGTGAAGGCGATCTGGATCCTCTTGCTGTTCGTCATTCCCTTCCTGTCGGCACTGGTGTACGTGATCGCCCGGGGCGACGGCATGGCGAAGAGGTCGATGGCCGCCGCCGAGCAACACAGGCAAGCGCAGGACACCTATATCCGGGACGTCGCCGGAAAGTCTCCGGCTCAGCAGATCACGGATGCCAAGGCGCTGCTCGATTCCGGCGCGATCACCGACGCCGAGTTCCAGGCGATCAAGACGAAGACACTGGCGTAGCGTCCGCCGGCGGTCGGCCGGGCAGACCTGTCCGAATGCGAACATCCCAGGTGGGCTTCGGTGTTCACCGGACGTGATGTGATTGCGGATTGCTGTCGATAGCGGCTCGGTGACGGCTACGCTTGCCAGGTGCCGAACGATGTGATCGATGGTGCACCCGAGCGCGAAGCCGGTCCCGTCCGGCCACCCGGGTATCGCCGCTGGCTTCCGGACCGCTATGCCTTCGGGGGGCTGGTGGTCGCGGTCCTGTTCGTGTGGCTGTCGTTGACGCCGACACTGCTGCCGCGCGGTCCGTTCTTCCAGGGATTGGTCACCGGCGTATCGGCGGCGTTCGGCTACGCCATCGGATTCCTCGGTTCCAAGTTGGTCCGCTACCTCGTGCAGCGGGAGGCGCCTACCCGTGTGAAGACAGTGGTGCGCCGGGTCACGTCGGTGATCGGAATCGTCGGAACCGCGGCAATGCTGGTGTGGTTCTGGGATTGGCAGTCGCAGTTGCGGGCGATCATGAGTGCCGCACCGTTCCCGTGGTTCGGGTATCTCGTCGTGGTGGTCGTGGCGGTGCTGATCTATGTCGGGTTGGTGGCGCTGGCCCGGGTGCTGCTGCGGGCGGTGTGGTGGGTCGAACGCAAGATCAGCCGGGTGGTGCCGCGGCGGATCTCGGCGACGGTCATCGGCGTACTGGTGGTGGCGCTGCTGTTCGCACTCGTCAACGGCGCGGCGGTGCGCGTGATCATGTCGGGGCTGAACAATTCGTTCGCCGCCGTCAACCAGGAGACCAAGGCCGGTGACGAGCCGCCGACGTCGTCGCTGCGTTCGGGCGGACCGGACTCGCTCGTGACGTGGGATTCGCTGGGGCGGCAGGGCCGTTCCTTCATGTCGCGTGGCCCGACCGTCGAAGAATTGTCCGCGTTCAATGGTGGGCGGCCCGCGGTGGAGCCGATCCGGACTTACGCCGGGCTGGCCAGCGGCGGTGATTCGATCAGCGGGAACGCCCAGCTGGCAGCGGACGAACTCGAACGCGCCGGCGGGTTCGATCGTGCGGTGGTGGGCGTCGCCACTACCACCGGTACCGGGTGGATCAACGAGAGTCTCGCCTCATCGCTGGAGTACATGTACAACGGCGACACCGCGATGGTCGGATTGCAGTACTCCTATCTGCCGAGTTGGCTGTCCTTCCTGGTGGACAAGGAGCGTGCCCACCAGGCCGGGGAGGCGTTGTTCGACGCGGTGTACGACAAGTGGAAGGTATTGCCACCGGAAACTCGTCCGAAACTCGTCGTGATGGGAGAGAGCCTCGGATCCTTCGGGGGCGAAAGTGCATTCGGCAGTGTCGACGATGTCGAGGCCCGTACCGACGGTGTGCTGTTCACGGGGCCGCCGAACGCGAACGAGATATGGACCGATGTCACCACGAACCGCGATCCGGGCTCGCCCGAATGGCTGCCGATCTACGAGCAGGGGGAGACCGTCCGCTTCGGAGCACGCGCACCGGAGGACCTGCCCCGCCCCGACGCCCCGTGGGGACGGCCACGGATGGTCTATCTCCAACACCCGTCGGACCCGATCGTCTGGTGGTCACCGGAACTCCTGCTGAGCGAGCCCGACTGGCTGAAGGAGGACCGTGGCTACGACGTCCTCGACAGCACACAGTGGTTCCCGTTCGTGACTTTCCTTCAGGTGGCGGCCGACATGGCGGTGTCGACGGGCGTTCCCGACGGGCACGGACACACGTACGTCGTCGACATCGCCGACGCGTGGAACGCAATCCTGTCGCCCGACGGCTGGACCCCGGCGGACAACGACCGCCTGCGGACGACGCTCGCCGAGATGGGGGAGGACGGCTGACCTGTCGCGTGCGCCGACGGCTACGGCGCCGCGAGGAAGGACCTGACAGCGGGTGCGAGATCGGTTGCGTTGGTAACGATGTCGAGGTGACCGCCGGGGTGCAGGTGTAGCGTCGCGTGCGGCAGGAGCGCGCTCATGATGTGGGCGTTGGCGATGGGAATGATCGGGTCGTCGGTGCCCGCGACGATCAGTGTGGGCTGCCGGATGAGCGGAAGTATCGGCAGGCTCGTCCACATCGCCCCCGCGAGGAGTTGGTGGAGATATCCGATGCGGGAGCCCGTGTGCATCTGTTTTCCGAAGACTTGCGCGACGGCTTCACCGCCGAGGCGGGCCGTGCCACCGTACAGGTCGCCGGCGATGGCAGCCGCATAGCCGGTGTCGGTGAACCGCCTCGGAGTCAGCATCTTCGCGAGCACACGCGGGTGGCCCGGAATCATCAGGGCCCCGGTCCCGGTCGCGACGAGGACGACGCGCCGGCAGCGCTGCGGGTTCTGCAGGGCGAACTGCTGGGCCAGCGCTCCGCCCCAGGACAGGCCGAGGATGTCGACGACATCGACCCCGATCTCGGTGAGGAGGCGGCTCAGGCCGCACGCGAGGGCAGGAATCCCGTACGGGACCGGTGATGCCGGCGAACCCCCGGTACCGGGCACGTCGAAACTGATGATCGTCGCCTTCGGATCCATCGCGGCGACCAGCGGGTCCAGCACTTCGAGGCCGGCTCCGATGCCGTTGCACAGGACCAGGGGCACACCGGTCCCGCGGCGGATCCGCACCCGGATCCGCCGACCACCGACCGGAACGACCTTGTCGTCGAACTGGTCGCGCCCACCGAACAATTCGGTCACGCTCACGTGTAGAGCACCACGACGTCCGCGATGCACACTGGACGCGTTCCGCCGTCGATCTCGTAGGTCAACCCGAAGACTGCCTCGATGCCGGCCGGTTTCCGTTGCGCGGCGATCACGGACACCGTGACGCGCAGCGCGGAACCGACGGGCACGGGCGCCGGGAACCGCACCTTGTTCAGGCCGTAATTGAGGGCGGCGTGCACGCCGTCGACGGTGAGAACCTCGGCGAGGATGCTCGGGGCGAGCGACAGCGTGAGATAGCCGTGAGCGATGGTGCTGCCGAAGGGGCCACGGGCCGCGCGTTCGGGATCGGTGTGGATCCACTGGTGGTCCCCGGTCGCGTCGGCGAACAGATTCACCTGATCCTGAGCAATTTTGAGCGTGCCGGTGGTTCCGATGGTCTGTCCGACGAGCCCGAGGAGATCGGTGGGGTGGGCAAGGTTCATGGTCATGGTGTGCCTCTGATCGTGTCGTGCGGGTCAGCTGTGATGGACGTAGGTGCCCGGTGCCGGGGCGAGCGGCGGGAACTGCCGGGCACCGAGGCCGTGGGGTGCGTCGACGTCGGGTCCGCTGCGCTCGGCCAGCCAGCGGGCGTAGTCGGGCCACCACGAGTCGGACGCGGTCTCCGCCGCGGCCAGCCACTCGTCGGGAGTCTCCGGGACGGGCTGCCCGAATCGGAAGGACGCCCGCGGATTGCCCGGCGGGTTCACGAGTGAGGCGATGTGTCCGTTCGACGACAGCACGAAGCGGGAGTCCTTGCTGCCGAGGAGTCGAGCGCTCCGGTAGGTGGACTGCCACGGGCAGAGGTGGTCGGCGGAGCCGCCGACGACGTACGCGTCGGCGGCCACGGTGGACAGGTCGACGGGTGTGCCGAGCATGGTTGCCGCCCCTGGAGCCGTCAGCGCGTTGCGCAGGCCGAGCAGGACGAGGTCGCGGTGCAGTGCCGCCGTCATGCGGGTGGTGTCGGAGTTCCAGAACAGCACGTCGAAGGCGGCGGGAGCGCGGCCCTGCACGTAGTTGTTCACCCAGTACCGCCAGACCAGGTCGCTCGGCCTTAGCCAGGCGAACATTTCGGCGAGGGTGCGGCCGTCGAGATAACCCCTGGCGGCCGAGTCGCGGATCGCGGCCGCGGCGGCGCGCTCGCTCATCACGGCAGCCGCGGTGCCGGCCTGGGTCTGGTCGAGCACGGTGACGGCCAGGGTGAGGCCGGCGATGCGGTCGCCCTCACCGATCTCGGTGAGATGCGCCGCGACCATCGCCGCGAGAATCCCACCCGAGCAGGTGCCCAGGACGTGGGCGCTGTCGGTCCCGGCGACGCACTGCACCGTATCGAGCGCCTCCACGATCGCCGAGCCGTAGGTGTCGGCATCCCAGTCCCGGTGCCGGGCGTGGGGGTTGCGCCAGGAGATCGCGAAGACCTGCTGACCCTGCTGCAGGAGGTACTCGATCAGGCTTCGGCCCGGTGCGATGTCGAGGATGTAGTACTTGTTGATGACGGGCGGGACGATCAACAGCGGTGTGGCGTGGACCTTCTCCGTCTGCGGCGTGTAGTGGATCAGTTCGAAGGTGCGGGTCTGCAGGACCACGGCACCCTTCGTCGCAGCCACGTCCTCCCCGACGGCGAACGCGTCGGGTTCGACCATGGCGGGCACGCGCGGTTTCGACAGCATGTCGCGGACGAGCGCGCGGACTCCGCGTGCCGCGCTGAGGCCGCCCGTGTCCACCATTGCCTTCCAGCCCAGCGGGCTGAGAAGTGGATTGTTGGTGGGGGACAGGCCTTCGACGAGGTTGTCGAGGACGAACCGCATCCGCTCGTGGTCACGCCAGTCGAGTTCGGCGTCGTCGAGCAGGGCCGCAGCGGTGTGCGACGTCGCGAGATACGCCTGCATCGCCCGGCGCAGGGCCGGATTCTGCTGCCACGCGGCGTCGCCGAACCGTTTGTCCGACTTCGCGGGAGTTCGATCCGAGGTGCCGGCGGCGATGGCGCCGAGTTCGCGGACGAGGGCGCCGCCGCGCCGGGCGACGGTACCCGGCCGGCCGGCGAGGCCGACCCCGAGACGGGTCCAGGAACTGTCGGGGAGCATGCGGGCGGCGACGCTGCGGCTTCCGCTGGTGAGGAGAAGGTCGAGGGGAGCGGTGAGCTCGTCGGGGATGGTGGGGAGGGGAGTGTCGCTCACGCTTGTGCTTTCGGTATCAGAGTGCGGCCGGGGCGCGGCCGAGTTCGCGTTTGAGGATCTTGCCGGTGGCGGTCATGGGAAGGGTGGTGACGAATTCGACGGTGCGGGGGTACTTGTAGCTCGCCATCTGCTGCTTGGCCCAGGCGATCAACTCGTCCGCGGTGACCTGTGCGCCGGGCTCGAGGATGACGTACGCCTTGATTTCCTCGCCGTGGCTGTCGTCGGGGACGCCGACGACGGCGGCGAGGGAGATGGCGTCGTGGCCGAGGAGGACTTCTTCGATCTCACGGGGGTACACGTTGAATCCGCCGCGCACGATCAGGTCCTTGGCCCGGTCGACGATGTAGTAGAAGCCGTCGTCGTCGACGCGGGCGAGGTCGCCGGTCCGGAACCAGCCGTCCCGCAGTACTTCTGCCGTGGCGTCCGGGCGGTTGTAGTAGCCCTTCATGATGTTGTGGCCGCGCAACGCGATCTCGCCGATGTCACCGGCTCCGCTGACGGTGTTCCAGTTCTTGTCGACGAGCCGGGCCTCGATTCCCCACACGGGGACCCCGATGGAGCCGGGCCGGGGATCGCCGCCGGGGTCGCTGAACGTCGCGAGCGGCGACGTCTCGGACAGTCCGTATCCCTCGAGGATCTGGACACCGAAGCGGTCGGCGAACCGGGTGAGGATCTCCACCGGTAGCGCGGCGCCGCCGGAGATCGCGAGTCGCATGTTGCCGGCGATGCGGTCGATGTCGGCGGGGTGTTCGTCGAGGGCGCCGAGCAGACCCCAGTACATGGTGGGCACCCCCGCGAAGACGGTGATGTTCTCCCGTTCGATGAGATCGAGTGCGGCGGCGGCCTCGAACCGGGGCAGCAGCACGAGAGTCGCCCCGACCGAGATGCCGGCATTGAGGGTGACGGTCTGGCCGAACGAGTGGAACAGCGGCAGGGTTACCAGGTACCGGTCGTGGGTGGCGGGTGTGCTGTCGAAGAGGCGGTTGGCGGTCAGCGCGTTGAGCACCATGTTGGCGTGGGTGAGTTCGGCGCCCTTGGGTTTTCCGGTGGTCCCGCTCGTGTAGAGGATGACAGCGGTGTCCCCGGGTTCGCGGACCACGGTCTCGACGTCGGTGTCGCGATCCGCGACGGCGTCCGCGAGCGTTCCGATGCCGTCGATCGTGGCGGGAGCGTCCGGGTCGACGGTGATGCGGAACATGGTGCGGCAGTCGGGACTCTGCGTGAACGCCGAGCGCCCGTACTCGCCCATCGGCAGGTCGGGGGTGCCGTCGTAGCACAAGTACGCCTTGGCATCGGAATCTGCGAGGTGGTAGGCGATCTCGCGGTCCTTGAGGAGGACGTTGAGCGGTACGACCACGGCGCCGGCCTTGAGGATGCCGTAGTAGACGACGGGGAACTGGGGGATGTTGGGGCAGGAGAGCGCGACCTTGTCGCCGGGTTCGATGCCGCACGACATCAGCAGGTTCGCGACCTGGTTCGACCGGGCGTCGAGGTCGGCGTAGGTCATCCGTGCGTCGCCGAGGATCAAGGCGTCGCGGTCGGGGAAGCGGCGGGCGGAGTCTTCGAGAAGGACGGAAAGGTTGAGCACGGGAGACTTTCTCGTGATGGGAGGGTGGGAGAAGCGCTACGACAGCGCCGCTGCGGTGGCGGCGCGCACCAGGTCTTCGGTGACCCCGGGCGCGCACTCGCGCAACACCAGGCCGGTGTCGGTGACGTCGACGACGGCCAGGTTCGTGATGATCCGGTGCACGACACCGCGTCCGGTGAGAGGCAGGGTGCAGCGTTCGACGATCTTCGGGGCACCGGACTTGTCGCAGTGCTCCATGACCACGATGACTTTGCGGGCGCCGTGCACGAGGTCCATCGCACCGCCCATGCCCTTGACCATCCTCCCCGGAACCATCCAGTTCGCGAGGTCGCCGGCCGCGGAGACCTGCATTCCGCCGAGGACGGCGGTGTCGATGTGGGCGCCGCGGATCATCCCGAAGCTGAGCGCCGAATCGAAGAACGACGCGCCCGCGTTGACGGTGACCGTTTCCTTGCCGGCGTTGATCAGATCCGCGTCGACCGCATCCTCGTCCGGATACGGGCCGGTGCCGAGGATGCCGTTCTCGCTGTGCAGCGTCACGTCGAAGCCCGCGGGCAGGAAGTTCGGGATCAGCGTGGGCAACCCGATGCCGAGGTTGACGTACTCGCCCGGCGACAGTTCGTGGGCAGCACGGGCTGCCATGTCCTCGCGGGTCCAGCCGATCGTCTCGACGATGGTGGTCATGTCAGTCCTTCCTCGCGGCGACGGTGCGCTTCTCGATTTGCTTGTCCTGAGTCCCGGTGTGGACGATCCGGTCGACGAAGATCCCCGGCAGGTGTACCTGCGCCGGGTCGAGGACCCCGGGCTCGACGAGCTGCTCGACCTGTGCGATACAGATGCGGCCGGCCATCGCGGCGAGCGGGTTGAAGTTGCCTGCGGCCTTGGCGAAGACGAGGTTGCCTTCGGCGTCGCCGATGCGGGCGTGGACGAGTGCGAAGTCGGCGGTGATCGACTCCTCGAGCACGTACTGGCGGCCTGCGAACTCGCGGACCTCTTTCGGCGGAGACGCGACGGCCACCGATCCGTCGGCTGCGTACCGCCACGGCAGCCCGCCGTCGGACACGGGCGTTCCGACCCCGGCAGGGGTGAAGAACGCGGGGATCCCCGCACCGCCGGCACGCAGCTTCTCGGCCAGGGTGCCCTGCGGCGTCAGTTCGACCTCGAGTTCACCCGACAGGTATTGGCGGGCGAATTCCTTGTTCTCCCCGACATACGACGCGGTGACGCGGCGAATCCGGTTGCGGGTGAGCAGGATCCCGAGCCCGCGGTCGTCGACGCCGCAGTTGTTGGAGAACACCTCCAGGTCGGTGGCGTCACCGGCGGCGATCGCGGCGATCAACTCGTCCGGGATGCCGCACAACCCGAACCCGCCGACCGCCAGCGACGCACCGGGTCCGATGTCCGCGACGGCGTCGGCGGCCGAACCGAACACTTTGCGCGTCATCGGGCATCTGCGTTCGCGAGGCCGGGGACGACCGTGCTCTCGATCAGTTCCCGAAGCAGTTCCTCGGCGTATGGCCAGTACCCGTAGCCGGCGGCGGGATTGAGGTGGCCCACGGCACCCAGGTCGACGAGCTTGCTGCCCCACGACTCGGCCATCCCGGCGACCCGACGGAATCGGGCCATCGGATCGTTGGTGCTGGCGGCGACGACGCTGGGGAACGGCAGCCGGCCCCGGGGGACGGGATCCCAGCCACCCTGCTCGAGTTCCCCGGGGGTGGGATACCCCGCGGGCAGTGGTTCCTCGAGGTCCGGTGGGGTGACCAGCAGGGCGCCCTGGACCGGGCGGGTGGACTGCTGCGCCCAGTGGACGGTGATCGCCACTCCCGCACTGTGAGCGACCAGCACGACCGGGCCGTCGATGTCGGCGACAACGGCGTCGAGTGCGGCGACCCGGGCCGCGAGGCTGAGCTTGTCCTGTTCGAGCGGCGGCACCGTCCGCGCGGTGTCGAGTCGCTCGGCGAGCAACGTCTGCCAGTGGTCGGCGACGTGATCGCGCAGTCCGGGCACGATCACCACGGTCGGTGCGGTGGAGGTGGAGGTGGTCACGGTCGGCTCCAGTTCTTCGGAGGGTGGATCAGGCGGGTGCGGCGGTGAGGGCGGCGAGCTTGCGGCGTCCGGCCGGGTAGGCGCGGTTGCCGAGGACGAGGGCGACGATCGCGACGATGTAGATCAGGGGAGCGATCTGCAAGGCGGTGACGAGCCCGAAGCGGTCGGCGAGCACTCCGACGACGAAGGGGCCCAGTGCCAGTCCGAGGAGGTTGTTCGCCAGGGTGAGCGTGCCGAAGGCCGAGGCGCGCACCGACGAGTGGGTGAGGTTCGCGACCATCGCGGCGATGGGGCCGGACGAGCCGGCGGAGAAGAAGGCGCCGATGCCGATCAGGACCAGTTGGGGCGTGCCGGTCGGCAACTGGAACCCGGCGCCGAGGAAGACGAGGGAGATCACGCCGAAGACCACCGCGGTGGTCCATTTCCGAGCGGGATCGTTGCGGCTCACGCGGTCGGTGATGATGCCGCACACCACCATGCCGCTGCCGACGAGGAGGACGAAGATCGAGGCCATCGCACCGGCCTTGTCGAGGGCGAGACCGTAGGACCGGTTGAAGAAGCTCGGCAGCCACGCCAGAAGCACACCTGCGGTGAACATCTGGAGACCACCACCGATGTAGGCGAACACGACGGCGGGGGTGGTGAACAGGCTCGAGATCGGCGCCCGGAATCCGGCGGGGCCGGGTGCGTCGGCCGGGTCGTCGTCGGCCGCATGCTGAGCAAGTTTGCGTTCGGAGACCAGAGCCCGGAACAGGGCGACGAGCATGAGCCCGAAGACGGCCATCGCGGCGAACGACCAGCGCCAGCCGAGATTGACGGCGATCACGCCGCCGAGGGCGACGCCGATCACGGACCCGAACGATCCGCCGCCCATGAAGGCGCCGCTGAGCGTGGAGTGCACTCGCGGGGCGAACACGCTGAGAACCACCGCGATGCCGACGCTGCCGTAGGCGGCTTCACCCACGCCGACCAGGAAGCGGGCCCCGAGCATCTGCTCGTAGCTGCTCGCCACGGCGCAGAGCAGGGTGGCGATGCTCCAGAGCACGGCCATCAGGACGAGGCTCTTCACGCGACCCCACCGGTCGGCGAGCAGCGACAGCGGGAGGGTCAGCAGTCCGACCATCAGCGCGACGACGCTGCTGAGCGACGCAAGCTGTGAATCGGTCAGTGTCCATTCGGTTTTGAGGAGCGGGAAGACGGCACTGAGGACCTGCCGGGACATGTAGTCCGACAGCAGCAGACCGAAGGTGAGTGCGAAGACGATCCACGGATAGAACCGGGACCGAGAGGCCGGAGCGGTGCTCCCGGTGGTGGTATTCGGGGTGGTGGTGTTCAGGGCGGTGGTGGCAGGCAGTCCCATGAGGCCTCCTATGGCCGTCAGGAGTGATAAAGGGGTGGGGGAGAGAGCCGGCCGTGCTCGTGTGAGCGGCGGTCTGTCCGGCTCTCTCCCCGGCGTGATGCAAATCCCCCGGCGCCGAGAATCAGGCGTGGTGGGTGAAGCCGACCTGTCCGGGACGACGGTTGGGCGCGTAGCCGAGCTTGGCGAGGGTCTCGTCGGCATCGGCGTAGGTCTGACCGATCCGGTAGATGTCGCGGGCCTCCTTGCCGGTGGCCACCTCGCGACCCAGTTCACCCGCGACGCGGACCAACTGCTCGACCTGCTGGACGGAGGTCATCTTCTCGCCCTTGCGTCCCCAGATGGTGTCTTCGTTACCGCAACGGGCGTGCAGGCCCATCGCGATCGCCATCGCGTTGACCGGCAGCACGCTGCGCATCAGGGTCTCGAGGGTCAGGCAGGCACCGTCCGGGACTCGCTGGATGAAGTTCACCGCCGCCGATGCCGACCCAGGTCAGGTTGAGCGGGCCGGTGTAGATCCCGCGCCGGATGAGCCGCTCGACGGTCTCGAGCTGGGGGATGCTCGAGAGCTGGAAGTGCGGCTGAATTCCGGCCGCCTGCAGGCGACGCAGATGCTCCTCGACCCACGCCGGGCCTGCCGGTACCGTCATCTCCCGGTACGCCTCGGCGAGCTCGGGCCGCTCCATCGAGGTGCCGGCGATGTCGTCGGCGGTCATGAGTTCCATGATGTTCATCTGAGAGGTGTTGATCGCGATCGTCACCTGGTCGGGTGCGGGATCGAGGTCGGCCAGCATGTGCCGGGTGTCGTCCGAGAGCCACTTCGCATCCGCCCCTTCGCCTTCGGGTGCGAAGGAGATCGATCCGCCGACCTGCAGGATCATGTCAGGCACCGCCTGGCGCAGCCCGGCGAGCAACTCGTTGAACTTCGAGAGCCGCTTGGATCCCTTGCCGTCGAGCTCACGGACGTGGATGTGCAGGACGGTGGCGCCGGCCTCGTAGCAGTCCACAAGTCGTCCGGCTCCCACTCGGGACCGTACGGGGCACACGTGATGACCAGCTTCTCCTGGGTCTCGGGGAAGAGGGCGTCGTCGTGGAAGTGCATGGTGTTCTCCGTTCGAAATCGGATCTGATGAAAAGGGGCAGTGAGTAATTCAGAAGGGCCGGTCGCCGACGATGCCGGCGCGCTCCATCTTGCGGACGGCGGGCCAGTAGTCCTGGACCGCGTAGTGCTGGGTGGACCGGTTGTCCCAGATCGCGACGCTGTTCTTCGTCCACCGCCACCGCACCTGGTACTCGGGAATCGACGCCTGGCTGATCAGGTAGTTGAGCAGGTTGCTGCTGCCGGGCGCGTAGTCGATGCCGTACCGGATGTTCTCCGGCGTGTGGTAATTGACGAAGTGGGTCGCGAAAGCGTTGACGAACAAGATCTTTTCGCCGGTCTCGGGGTGCGTGCGCACCACGGGGTGCTCGGCGTCGGGGAACCTCTCGTGCAGCGCGTGCCGCTGTTCCAGCGGCTGCGCGGCACCGAACGACGCCTCGATGCTGTGCCGGGCGCGGAGTCCGTCGATCTGCTTCTTGACCTGTTCGGGAAGCTTCTCGTACGCCAGGGCCATGTTCACCCAGATGGTGTCTCCGCCGATCGGGGGCGTCTCCACGCAGCGGAGCACGCAGCCCATGGGCGGGTTCTCCCGCCAGGTGGCGTCGCAGTGAAAGGCGTTCTCGTAGTGCTCGGCCGGGCTGTCGAGGTCCTTGTAGATTTGCACCAGCCCCGGGTGGTCGGGGTCGCTCCCCACGGCGGGGTGGTCCTCGAGCGGGCCGAACCGCTCGGCCAGCGCCACGTGCTCGGCGCGGGACATGTCCTGGTCGCGGAGGAACAAAACCTTGTACTCGAGCAGCAGTTCCCGCAGTTCGGCGAACAGGGCGTCGTCGCGGGCGGCGTCACCGAGGTTCACGTCGAACAGTTCGGCGCCGATCGAGCAGGTGAGCGGTGCGAATCGGAAGGATCCGGAAGGGGAGAGGATCGTGTGCGGTTCGGGCGAGTAGGTCAGTTGCGCGGTGTCGGTCATGGTGGTGTCTCCGTCGGGGTGAATGTGTTGGCGCGCTGTCAGAGTCGGAACACGGAGGAGCCGATGCTGCGGCCGGATTCGAGATCGTGGTGCGCCTGGACGGCGTCCTCGAGCCCGTAGCTCTGGTTGATCTCGATCCGGATCCGGCCGGCCTCGACGTGCCCGAAGAGTTCACCGGCGAGTTCGGCGCGCTCCGCCGGGTCTGCGATGTAGTCGGCGAGTGCGGGTCGGGTGACGAACAGCGAACCCTTGACGGCCAACTGCATCGCGTTGATCGGAGGAATCGGTCCGGAGGCGGTTCCGAAGCACACCAGCAGTCCGCGCCGGGCGAGGCAGTCGAGCGAGGTCTGGAAGGTGGACTCGCCGATGCTGTCGTACACGACGGGAACGCCGGCACCGTCGGTGATTTCCCGAACCCGCTCGGCGACGTTCTCCCGGGTGTAGACGATCACGTGCTCACACCCGTGGGCGCGGGCGATCGCGGCCTTCTCGTCGGTGGACACGGTTCCGATCACGTTGATGCCCAGCAACTTTGCCCACTGCGTGAAGATCAGGCCGACGCCGCCGGCCGCCGCGTGCAGGAGCACGGTGTCGCCCGCCTTCAGCGGGTGGATGCGCCGCAGCAGGTAGGCCGTGGTCAGACCGCGCATCGTCATCGCGGCCGCGGTGTCGAAGCGGATCGCTTCGGGCAGCGGGATCAGCGGTGCGGCCGGCATCACGCGTTCGGTGCTGTAGGCGCCGAGGGGGCTGCCCGTGTAGGTGACGCGGTCACCGACCTGCACGTGGGTCACGCCGGAGCCGACTTCCTCGACGACACCGGCCGCCTCCACTCCCATGCCCGCGGGCAACTCGGCCGGGTACAGGCCGGTGCGGAAGTAGGTGTCGGCGAAGTTCAGTCCGACGGCCTCGTGCCGGATCCGGACCCCGTGGGGACCGGGCTCCCCGACCTCGACGTTCTCCCACTTCATGACTTCCGGAGCGCCGTGCTCGTAGAACCGAACAGCCTGTGCCACAGTATTTCTCCTCTTCGATGTGATGATCGGTGCGGTGCCGCCGCCGGACCGGCCGCGGTCGGGCGGGGCGGGGGTGACCCGGTGTGGCGGATCACCTCTCCGACCGCTTCTGTGATGCACCTAACAGTACGGGCGCATCCGGTCGATTGCTTACCCTGACGGGACAGACGGCCTATCATTTCGGGACAGGGCATTGGAGGTGGCATGAAACCCCTTGCGCGCTACGCGTCGCTGAACGGATACCTCGAGCTGTGCCGGTCGCTCGGTGTCGATCCGGTGCCGTTGATGAGGTCCGCCGGCCTCGATCCGTCCGGCCTCGCACTGCAGGACCGATGGATCCCGGCCGCGGCGATCGCGCACCTCCTCGAGCAGTCGGTGGAGGCGTCCGGGCACGCAGACTTCGGGGTGCGCCTCGCCGAGCGCCGGCAGTTCTCCAACCTCGGCCCGCTCAGCCTCGTCGTGCGCGAGGAACCCGACGTCCGCAGCGCCCTGCGCGTGCTCACGCGGTACACGCACACGTACAACGAGGCGTTGCAGACGCGGATGTCCGAGTCGAACGGTCTCGCGACGTTGCGTGTCGAACTGGACGTGGGGGAGGCAACCGAGACACGGCAGTCGGTGGAACTGGCGGTCGGAGTGCTGCACCGGCTGCTGCGCGGTTTCCTCGGGGGCGGCTGGAAACCGCTCGCCGTCTGCTTCCCTCATCCGGCCCCTGCGGACGCGGCTACCCACCGGCGTCTGTTCGGGCCGGTGGTGAACTTCGACCACGAGTTCGCGGGCATCGTCATCGACGCCGGCAACCTGGCTGAGCCGAACAAGATGTCCGATCCACTGCTCCGTCGCTACACCCAGCAACTCCTCGAGTCGTGGGAGCCGTCGGACGACGTGACGATCGTGAGCCGGGTCCGCGAGCTGATCGAGCTACTGCTGCCGACGGGCCGCTGTTCCGTCGAGCAAGTGGCTCGCAGTCTGGGGGTCGACCGGCGAACGGTGCATCGCCGCCTCGCCGAGAGTGGGGAGACGTTCTCGACCGTCCTCGACGCGACCCGCGTCGAACTCGCCGAACGGATGGTCGCGAATCCCCGCCTGAGTCTCACCGAGATCGCCGACGTGCTGGCGTTCTCGGCGCCGAGCAACTTCTCCCGCTGGTTCAGTGGGCGGTTCGGGTGCAGCCCGAGTCGCTGGCGCGCTCAGCGTACGGGCGACACCGGGTGAATCGGCCGGCTCTCGTTCAGATCGAGCCTGCTGATGTAGTGGGAGCCGTCGTCGATCGGGTTGTCCGGTGGGAGGTAGCCCTCGCCCACACGGCGGAAGCCGGCTTTCTCGAGCGCGCGCCACGACGCCCGGTTGGGGACGACGACGGGGACGACGATCGCGGTGGCGTCGGGTAGGTCGGCCCGGCACTTGGCGACGAACGCGCTGATCATCGCGGTTCCCAGCCCCTGGCCGGTGTGCTGCGCATCGCCGACGTAGTAGTCGATGGAGATGCTTCCCGGTGGGATCTCGACGAGGGCTGCGAGGAGCGCGAGGTCCTCGGGATAGTCGGCGATCCGGTACCGCTGGATGAATCCGAACGGCAAGCCGTCTCGCAGAACGAGGAAGTCCTCGCAGGGCTCGGTGCCGTCGATGCTGCCGCCGAAGTCGCGCTCGATGTCGTCGTCTGCGGTGTCGTGGTTCCAGAACCGCGCGACGTGTGGTTCGCGGAGCCATCGCTGCAGTTGAGGGAAGAATTCGCGGGTCGTGCGGACGAACTCGAAGGTGACTGCGTCGGCGCTCACGGTAGGAAAACTAGCAGGAACCACGTCGATTCAACTTCGGTATCGATAACGAGAATCTTTGACTTGGACATGTATCGAACATGCCTCTAGCGTGATTCCTATGACTCAGGTCACGCCTGGTAGCCGGGCGTGACCGGAGTCCTCCAACGTTCCCCGCACCACCAGCGCCAGCACAGAGAGGAGTCACCGATGACCCTCCCCCTCGCCGTTTCCCCGGCAGTCGACAGCGCGGTCTCCAAGATCTTCCGTCGCGTCGTCCCGCTGTTCATCGTCATGCTCATCTGCAACCAGCTCAACAGGTCCAACATCGGTTACGCGCAGACGCATCTCGAGGCGGACGTGGGCATCGGCGCTGCGGCGTACGGCTTCGGTGCGGGTGTCTTCTTCATCGCCTATGCGATCTTCGAACTGCCGTCGAACGTGCTCATGGAGAAGTTCGGCGCCAAGGTGTGGCTCACCCGCATCATGATCTCGTGGGGCCTGGTGTCCGCGGCGATGGCGTTCGTCAACGGCCCGGAGATGTTCTACGCCCTGCGGTTCCTCCTCGGTGTGGCGGAGGCCGGCTTCTTCCCGGCCATCATCTTCTACTTCACCCGGTGGCTGCCGAACAACCACCGCAGCCGCGCCACGGCACTGTTCATCGCCGGATCCTCCATCGCGGCCGCCATCTCCGGACCGCTGTCCGGACCGCTGCTGTCGCTCGACGGACTCGGCGGACATCACGGCTGGCAGTGGATGTTCGCGCTGGAGGGACTGCTGTCCGTCGTCGTCGGATGCATCGCCTACCGCCTGCTCGACTCGAAGATCGACGACGCGAAGTGGCTCACCGGCCCGGAGAAGCACGACCTGCAGGCCGTCATCGCCGAGGAGGACGTGCTGCGCAGCGAGGCGTCCGCGAAGCGCGGCGAGTCGGGCTCGCGCTGGAAGCTGCTCCTGCAGCCGCGGATCCTGGTGTGCTGCGGCATCTTCTTCGCGATCACCATGGCGATCTACGCCAACACGTTCTGGCTCCCGTCGATCATCCGCCGCATCCCGGGCACCACCGACGTCACCGTCGGGCTGCTCTCCTCGCTGCCGTGGATCTGCGCGATCTTCGCGATGTACTTCTCCAACCGCTCCGCCGACCGCACCGGACGGCACAAGCCCTACCTCGTCGCCGCGCTGCTCATCGGCGGTATCGGCACGATGGCCGCCGCGTTCGTCACGCCCTGGCTGGCGCTTCCGCTGCTGTGCGTCGCGACGATGGGATTCAAGAGCGCGAGCCCGCTGTTCTGGTCCATTCCGCAGCGCACACTCCACCCGATGGTGCTGGCGCCGGCGATCGCGATCATCAACTCGCTGGGCAACCTGGGTGGCTTCGTGGCCCCGTTCGGCTTCGGAGTGATCAAGGAGCAGACCGGCACGGTGACGATCGGCCTCGTCGTGTTGTCGCTCTTCGCCCTGGCCGCCGCCGCCGCGGTGACGTACTTCCGGCGCGACAAGGAAGACATCGACGACGTCGCCGACCTGCCAGAGGTGGGCTCCGACGAGCCCACCGTGGCAGCCAAGTGACCTCTCACCGGCACATACGAAACGCAGACGAGAACTCGAGGACTGAATCATGACAGCAACGGTGAACCGGACCGACGTGACCGGACAAATGATCATCGCAGGGAAGCCCGTCCAGGGTTCCGGCACGACGATCCACGGCATCGACCCCACCACCGACGGCCGGCTGGAACCGGGCTTCGCGCACGGTGACGAACGGGACGTCGACGCCGCCTGCGCCGCCGCCGCCGAGGCGTTCGCGCCGTTCCGCGCAACGAGCAGCGACAAGCGCGCCCAGTTCCTCGAGGCGATCGCCGACAACATCGAGGCCCTCGGCGAGACGCTCATCGCACGGGCCTGCGCCGAATCCGGACTTCCCCAGGGCCGCATCACCGGTGAGGTGGGCCGCACGTCCGGACAGCTGCGGCTGTTCGCCGGCGTCCTGCGTGACGGCGGCTGGAACGGTGCCCGCATCGATCCCGCGATGCCCGACCGGACGCCCCTGCCCCGTGCCGACATCCGGCAGCGGAAGGTGCCGCTCGGACCCGTCGCGGTGTTCGGCGCGAGCAACTTCCCCCTCGCCTTCTCCGTGGCCGGCGGCGACACCGCGTCGGCGCTGGCTGCGGGCTGCCCCGTCGTCGTGAAGGCTCACGACGCGCACCCCGGCACCTCCGAACTCGTCGGCCGCGCCATCGCCGACGCCGTCACGAGCACCGGCATGCCCGCGGGCACGTTCTCCCTGCTGTTCGGCTCGGGCCGCGGGCTCGGCACCGCACTGGTCACCGACCCGCGCATCAAGGCCGTCGGATTCACCGGATCACGTTCCGGTGGAACCGCTCTGGTCGCCGCTGCCGCCGGACGTCCGGAACCCATCCCGGTGTACGCGGAGATGAGTTCGATCAACCCGGTGTTCGTGCTCGAGAACGCCCTCGCCACCCGCGGCGCCGACCTCGGCCGCGCGTTCGTCGGGTCGCTGACGCTCGGGTCCGGCCAGTTCTGCACCAACCCCGGACTCGTCATCGCCGTCGACGGTCCCGGACTCGCCTCGTTCGTCGAGTCCGCGAGCGCCGCCGTCGCCGGGAGCACGCCCACGCCGATGCTCACCCCGAACATCGCCGGCTGCTACGCGGACGGAGTCACCGCGCTCACCGGAGCCGCGACCGTGGAGGCGCGCGGCACCGAATCCGACGCGCCGAACACCGGCCGGGCCGCCCTGTTCAGCACCGACGCCGACACGTTCCTGGGTTCGGAGGTGTTGCAGCAGGAGGTGTTCGGTTCGTCGAGCCTGATCGTCCGCTGCCGCAACGCCGAGCAGGTGCGGGCCGTCGCGGCCAAGCTCGAAGGTCAGCTCACCGCGACCGTCCACGTCGACGACGCCGATCTCGACGAGGCCGGACGGCTGCTGCCCGTCCTCGAACTCAAGGCCGGACGAATCCTGTTCAACGGCTGGCCCACCGGGGTCGAGGTCGGCCACGCGATGGTGCACGGTGGCCCGCACCCCGCGACATCCGACTCGCGCACCACGTCCGTGGGCTCGCTGGCGATCGAACGGTTCCTGCGTCCCGTTGCCTACCAGGATGTTCCGAGCTCGCTGCTCCCCGCCGCCATCGCCGACGGCAACCCCGACCAGTTGTGGCGTCGCATCGACGGCCGACTCACCCAAGCCTGATTTTCCCTTCGTGAAGGAGTTCCCCATGCTCGACGGCGTCCTGTTCTTCCCCGTCACACCGTTCACCGCATCCGGCGACGTCGACTACGACCGGCTCGCCGAGCACGTCGCCAAGGGTGTCGACGCGGGCCCCGGAGGTGTCTTCATCGCCTGTGGCACCGGCGAATTCCACGCCCTCGGGCTGGAGGAGTTCGGCAAGATCGTCGCCAAGGCCACCGAGGTCGTCGCCGGACGCGTCCCCGTGTTCGCCGGGGCCGGCGGCTCGGTGCAGCAGGCCAAGGAGTTCGCCGCCAGCGCGAAGGCCAACGGCGCCGACGGCATCCTGCTGCTCCCGCCGTACCTGGTGACGATGCCGCAGGCCGGGCTGGTGGAGTACACCCGCGCGGTCGCCGACACCACCGACCTCCCGCTCGTCGTCTACAACCGCGGCAACGCCCGGTTCGACGAGGCGGCCGCCGTGGAGGTGGCGCAGTTCCCGACCGTGGTCGGGTTCAAGGACGGCACCGGTGATCTCGACAAGGTGGGCCGCATCGTCCGTGCGGTGAAGGACGCGCTCGCCCCCTCCGGCAAGCCGTTCCTGTTCTTCAACGGCATGCCCACCGCCGAGGTCACCCAGCAGGCGTACCGCGCGATCGGCGTCACGCTGTACTCGTCCGCGACGTTCGCGTTCGCGCCCGAACTCGCTCTCGGGTTCTACGAGGCACTCGAATCCGGCAACGAGGAACTCACCGACGCGCTGCTCCGCGACTTCTTCCACCCCTTGGTGCGCCTGCGTGACCAGGTGCCCGGATACGCGGTGTCGCTGATCAAGTCGGGGGTCGCGATGGAAGGTATCGACGCCGGGTCGGTGCGGCCGCCGCTCGTCCCGACGAGCGAGGCCCACCTGCGGGAACTCGCGCAGATCACCGCAGCCGGGCGCGCCGTTCTCGCCGACGCACTCGCCGTGCAGGCGGCGGTCTGATGACCGCCGCACCCATCCGGATCACCGGCGCACGGATCACGCCCGTCGCGTTCGTCGACCCGCCGCTCCTCAACACCGTCGGGGTGCACCAGCCCTACGCGCTGCGTGCGATCATTCAGCTCGACACGGACGGCGGGCTCGTCGGCCTCGGTGAAACGTACGCCGACACCGCCCACCTCATCCGGCTCGAGGCGGCCGCCGAGGCGATCGTCGGGCTGGACGTGTTCGCGCTCAACGCGATTCGCGCGGCGATCGACGAGAAGGTCGCGACCCTGACCGTCACGGGCGGTGACGGTGTCGCGGGCATGATCACCACGGCCAGCACCACCGACCGCGTGTTCTCCCCGTTCGAGGTGGCGTGCCTCGACGTGCAGGGCAAGGCCCTCGGCCGTCCGGTCTCCGATCTGCTCGGCGGCAAGGTGCGCGATGCCGTCCCGTTCAGCGCCTACCTGTTCTACAAGTGGGCCGGGCACCCCGGCGCCGAACCCGACGAATGGGGCGAGGCGATCGACCCCGACGGTCTGGTCCGTCAGGCGCAGAAGATGATCGGCGAGTACGGCTTCGAGGCCATCAAGGTCAAGGGCGGCGTGTTCTCACCGGACGAGGAGATCGCCGGCATCAAGGCGCTGCGCGCCGCGTTCCCCGACCTGCCGCTGCGTCTCGACCCCAACGCCGCGTGGACCGTCGACACGTCGATCAGGGTTGCGTCGGAACTCGACGGCATCGTCGAATACCTGGAGGACCCGACGCCGGGCCTCGACGGCATGGCCGAGGTCGCACGTGAGGCGAAGATGCCGCTGGCCACGAACATGTGCGTCGTCGCGTTCGATCAGCTGAAGCCTGCGGTACTGAAGGATTCCGTCCAGGTCGTGCTGTCGGATCACCACTACTGGGGTGGCCTCCAGCGGTCGCGGCTGCTCGCCGGTATCTGCGACAACTTCGGTCTGGGCCTGTCGATGCACTCCAACTCGCACCTGGGCATCAGCCTGGCCGCGATGGTGCATCTCGCCGGCGCCACACCGAACCTCACGTACGCGTGTGACACGCACTGGCCGTGGAAGACCGAGGACGTCGTCAAGCCCGGTGTGCTGAAGTTCGTCGACGGCGCGGTCCCGGTGCCGACGACGCCGGGGCTCGGTGTCGAGATCGACGAGGACGCCCTCGCCGCCCTGCACCAGCAGTACCTGGACTGCGGGGTGCGCGACCGCGACGACACCGGATACATGAGGTCGGTGGACCCGACGTTCGAGAACACCTGCCCTCGCTGGTAGCTGTCTCACGGAAGGCGCCGACCGCGGTCTCGGTCGGCGCCTTCCGGGTGGGATACATTGAGTCCACCCCGAGGCAAAGGAGTGGATCGAATGTTCTCCCTCGCGCGGCTGTCGTGTTTCATCGCGGTCGCGGAGGAACTGCATTTCGGTCGCGCCGCGGAGCGCCTGCACATGACGCAGCCGCCGCTGAGCCGTCAGATCCAGCAGCTCGAAAGCGAACTCGGCGTGCAGTTGATCGACCGCACCAGCCGATCCGTCACCCTCACCGCCGCCGGTGCGGCGTTCCTGCCCGACGCCCGGCGCATCCTGAGTCTGTCGGAGAGTGCCGCCCTGACGGTGCGGCGCGTCCCGGCCGGCGACCTCGGCACCGTCGTCGTCGGGTTCACCGGCGCCTCCGCGCACGCGGTGCTGCCGAGGTTGCTCGAGGCGGCCCGCGACCGACTACCGGACGTGAAAGTCGTTCTGCGGGAGATGGTCACATCCGTGCAGATCGAATCGTTGATCAGCGGTGAACTGGACCTCGGGCTGATCCGCCCCATCCTCACCCGCCCCGGCATCGACACCCGCCCCATCCATCACGAACGGCTCGTCGCCGCGCTGCCCGCCGGTCACCCCCTCGCCGACGCCGAGCAGCTGGCGGTGGAGGATTTCGACGATCAGCCCGTCGTCATGTATTCGCCCGTCGATGCCCGGTACTTCCACGAACTGCTCATCAGCACGTTCACGATCGTCGGTGCCTCCCCGCGCTACGTCCAGTACGTCACGCAGGTGCACACCATGCTGGTGCTCGTCCGGTCCGGGCTGGGCATGGCCCTCGTCCCCGAATCCGCGCAGACGATGCACCCGGAAGGGGTCGTGTTCCGCCCCGTCTCCGCCGTCCGCGACCGGCCCGTCCAGATGAACGCCGCCTGGCGTTCGGACAACCGGAACCCCGCGCTGCGCAGGTTCATGGAGGACGTCCTCCCACAACGGGAGTGGGAATGAGAATCGGAGCGCTCAGAGCGTGAGCTTGCACGTCTGACCGATGTCGAGCACCCGCAGCACCCGGCCCGTCCCCAGCCACAACGCGCACGACAGCGCCAGGTCGGTCAGGATCTCGTCGGAGAAATGCTCGTGACACCGCGCCCAGAAGTCCTCGTCGTCACGGAGCGCGGTGTGATCGGTGGCGAACCGGTGGGCGAACTCCGCCGCCGTCCGCTCCTCGGCGCTGTACCCCGGCCACGACTCCCACTCGAGAACGTGATCGTAGAAGTGCTCGTCGATCCCCGCATCGGCGCCACCCCTGTCGCGGGTGCCGAGGCACACGGCACACTCGTTCGCCTCCGCGACGGCCATTCGCGCGATCTCCCGGACCCGTAACGGTAACCGGTTCCGGTTGTACACGGCGTCCGTGAACGCCCCGAGCGCACCACCCAGCTCGGGTGAGATCGACAGCCAACCGGCCACGTCATCGTCACTGTAGCTACCTACTCGACTCATCCCCGAATGCTACAGCGGGAGGTATCGCGGGGGATAGATCTGACACGTGTTCTATGTCAGTACTTGCTGGCAAGGTGCTCGATGAGTCGGGATTTGTGCGCGGGCGGCCGCCGACGGAGTGTCGGCGCGGAAGCATCTGTCGACAGTGGGTCGAGATCTGGCGCCCCACACCCCGAACCGCTCGTGACGAGTAGCCGACCGCATCCTCCGCGGCGGGCCCCTTTGGTTAGTTGATTGTCAGCGCATTCCGAGGATTCGGCGGACGACGCCGCGTTTGCGCTTCTTCTCGATCGTCGTCGCCAGGCCGATACGGCGTCCGGTGAGCGGATCGGTGGCGGGGGGACCGCCGAACCCGGCTTCGGACGCGGTTTCGGGTGCTGCGTCGCGGGTGTCCGTGAGGTACTTGTCGGGAAGCGAGAGTTTCGCGATGGTGCGCCACGACTTCCAGTACTGCACTGCGAGCGGGCCGGTCGTGTACGGCAGGTCGTACTTCTCGCACAGCTGCTTCACGCGGATCGAGATCTCGTGGTAGCGGTTGGACGGCAGGTCCGGGAAGACGTGGTGCTCGATCTGATAGCTCAAGTTGCCGGTCATGAAGTCCATGACGGGGCCGCCCGAGATGTTCGCGGAGCCGAGCATCTGCCGCAGGTACCACTGGGCGTGCGTCTCGTTGTCGACGTCCGTCTTGGTGAATTTCTCGGCGCCGTCCGGGAAGTGACCGCAGAAGATCACGGCGTTGGTCCACAGGTTGCGGACGAGGTTGGCGGTCGCGTTCGCCTTGGCCGTGGACTTCCACGCCTTGCCGGTCAGTGCCGGGTAGACGACGTAGTCCTTGAGGGTCTGCCTGCCGAGCTTTGCGAGCACTTCCTTGCCGCGCTTCTTGGTGAGTTCACGGTCGTCCCGGCCCCGGGTCACTTTGCCGAGCTCGAGCAGTTGGATGGCGAGGCCGTACTGGAACAGCGCCGCGAGGATCGCGTTGTAGGCGAGGTTGCCGAGGTAGAACGGCTTCCAGCGCTGGTCACGGGTGACGCGGAGCAGGCCGAATCCCACGTCGTCGTCCATGCCGAGGACGTTGGTGTACTTGTGGTGTGCGTAGTTGTGGGTGATCTTCCAGTGCGCTGACGGATCGGCGTTGTCCCATTCCCAGTTCACGGAGTGCACTTCGGGGTCGTTCATCCAGTCCCACTGCCCGTGCATCACGTTGTGCCCGAGCTCCATGTTCTCGATGATCTTCGACAACGAGAGCATCCCGGTGCCCAGCACCCACAGCGAACGCTTGCGGGAGCCGAAGAGCACCGCCCGGCCGCCGAGTTCCAGTCCGCGTTGCAGCCGGATGGTGTTGCGGAGGTACCGGGCGTCGCGTGCCCCGCGGGATTCCTCGATGTCCCGTCGGATCGCATCCAGGTCGCGGCCGATGGCCTCGACGTCGGCGTCCGTCAGGTGCGCGTACTCCTTGATGTCCGATATCGCCATGCACCTACGGTACCGTAAGTTACGGTCCCGTAGGTTACGGGCGAGTATTTTATGACGCGAATCACTTCGACTGGTACGCAGCAATTTTCGATGTCGAATGGTGCACGGGACGAGCGAATATCGCCTGCTCGCGACCGCGGGGGTGGGTCACTCGGTGAGGAACGTCGGCACGTGGTCGGTGTGGAAGCGGGGGAGGGTGGTGCAGACGGCGGACAGGTCGTTGCCGCTACTCAGGACGGTGCCGTCGGGCCGGATGATGGCGGCGCGGGCGCGGGCGCGGTGTAGCCAGTGGTGCAGATCGGTGCCGGGTCGAGCCAGCAGGACTGTGCCGCCGCGTTGTTCGATGTCGGTGCGTTGTGTCGGGGTCGGGGAGAGGGAGGTGACAACCGCGAACCGGCCGGCGACGACCTCGGCGAATCGGCGACCCCGGTCGAGGTCCGGATTCGGGATCAGGCGGCCCGCTCGGCTTCTGCGTAGTCGAGGTCGTTCTATCAGAGTGGAGCGGTGGAGGGCCGGCGTCTCGCCGTCCATGATCTTGTCGCTCAGGCCCGGCATACGGTGCAGCAGTGGTACGACGATGCGACGGATGAGGTTGCCGAGTTCACCTCCTTCGGTCATGGCCATTCCGACGAGCTTGGCGCGCCGGATCAGTGCGAGCGCGTGGGGCTTGCGTTCGATCTCGTAGGTGTCGAGTGCGCTTTCGGGCAGATCCCCGGTGAGGACGCCGGCAAGTTTCCAGGCGAGGTTCATCGCGTCGCGGATCCCCGCCCCCATCCCCTGTCCGATGAACGGTGGTGTGAGATGGGCGGCGTCGCCGAGTAGGAACACGCGCCGGTCGCGCCATCGGTCCGCGATTTGGGCTCGGAAGGTGTACTCGGCCACGCGGACGAGCGTCAGGTCGTCGACCGGTGTTTTCCGCGTCCACGGCGAGATGAGGGGTTGCAGTCGAGCCATGTCGCGATAGTCGTCGGCGGTCTCGCCGGGCTGGAGCCGGAACTCCCAGCGGTAGCGAGTGTTTCCGATCCGCATGTATGTTGCCGCGCGCACGGGGTCGCACACCTGGTGGGCGCCCTCCCACTCGCCGAGGTCGGCGGTGGTCGCGACGTCGACAACCAGCCAGCGTTGTTCGAACTTCAGGTCCCGCATCGTTGCCTGAATCTGGTCTCTGACCAGACTGTTGGCGCCGTCGCAGCCGAGGACATACCTGGCCTGCACCGATTCCTGCACACCGGTGCTTCGGTCGGTGAAGTCGACGCGAATGGTGCCGGGCGTGTCGTCGGTCAGCCCGGTGACCGCCACGTTGCCGCGCAGGGAGGCCTTCGGGTGCCGTTTCAGGTTGGTGCGCAGGATCTCCTCGAACTGCGGTTGGTCGAACATGTTGGCCTCGGGGTAGCCGTGTACGCCCGGTCCGGGGTCTCGGTGAAACTCGGTGAGAACGCGCATGTTCCGGTCGAGAAGCCGCAACCCGAGGCACGGCCGGGAGATCGTCGCGAACTCGTCGGCGATCCCGAGGTGCGCCACGATCCGGTGGATCTCACCGTCGAGGTGGACCGCCCGCGGCTGCGCATAGACGCCCTCCCAGCGCTCGAGTATCAGGCACTCGACACCGTACTGGGCCAGCAGCGTGGCGGCGGTCAGTCCGGTGGGCCCGGCACCGACGATGACGACTGGGACGACCCGCTCGCTCATCGGATCGATCCGAACAGGACTACGAGGTAGGCCACGATCGCTACGCCGACGACGATGGCGGGCGCCATCTCACGCAGTGCGTCACCGTTCCGTACGTGTGTGACGACGGCACCCACCATGAGGATCAGCAGCCCGATGCCGGCTGCGGCGCCGAGCGCCGGCACGAGTCCGCCGATCAGGAGACCGACGGCACCGGCGACCTCGAGCGCACCGATACCCCGATACGTGCTGACGGGCATACCGACGTGGGCTGCTCGTTCCCGCATCGGCGAGGTCGCCGCTATCTTGCCGACGCCGAGCAGGAGGTAGAAGACAGCGAGGCAGAGTGCCAGAACTAGTGATGCGGTGGTCATGTGCGCACCGTGACCTTCCAATTGATCGCGTATCGGTCCAGGATCGCCTTGACCGTCGGTTCGCCGACAGATCCATCGATCTCGACAGTGGCGAGGATCGAACCGTCCTCGACGGACGCACGGATGCTGTCGATGCCTGCGACGGCGGCGAGGGCATGCTCGAGTTCGCGCCGTGTCGCGTCGGCGCGCAGTGCGAGCTTGTAGAGCTTGCCTACCGCCGTGACGGGCAAAGCGGGGAGGATGGTGACCGCCTTGGGTGCCGCGGCCCGTTCGGGGACGCGCTCGCCCGCCCAGGCTTGTAGCTCGTGAGCGGTGATACCGGCGTCGGCGACAACGGTGACGTAGGCAACGGGCACTTCGCCGGCATGGGCATCGGGCCGCCCCACCGCGCTGACCGCGGTGACCTGCGGATGGGCCAGAAGGGCGTCTTCGATGACCGCTGGATCGATGTTGTGCCCGCCCCGGATGATGACGTCCTTCGCGCGTCCGACCAGGTAGATGAAGCCGTCGCTGTCGACGCGCGCCAGGTCGCCGGTATCGAGCCAGCCGTCGACCAGTTTGCCCATGCCGTCGAGAACGGGTCCGTGTTCGTCGTGGGCGGCGACATAGCCGGCGAACACCGTCGGACCGCTGATCGCCAGCACTCCGGTCGCTCCGGTGGGCAGGTCTTCCCAGGTGCCGTCTTCGCGGACGCGTACCACTTTGACCTGCTGATAGGGCATCCGTAGCCCGACCGAGCCAGGACGTGGCGCGTCGGTGAAGCTGCGTGCCGTCGCGCAGGTTGCCTCCGTCAGTCCGTAGCCTTCGAGGAGGGGCACACTCGTGTGATCCTGGAACTTTTCGATGAGCGCGGCCGGTAGAGGCGACGCTCCCACCATGGCGAATCGCAGACTGCTGATGTCGGCATCGACCGGGCGCTGCGCGAGGGCCGCGTATACGGTGGGCACCGCGCTCATCGACGCGATGCGGTAGTGCTCGACGATCTTCCAGAATTCGCTGGACAAGTCCGGGTCGCGATAGCCGAGCGGGCCGGCCCACACCACACCCTGGCCCTTGAACAACGGCGCCAGCAGCGTGACCATCAAGGCGTTGACATGAAACAGCGGCAGGGCGGCGAATACGACGGAGTCCGAGTCCCACGACGAGTTCGCGGCCAGCATCCAGGCATCGGCGACCTCGTTGTCGTGGGTGTGGGCGGCCAGCTTCGGAACACCGGTGGTGCCACCGGTGTGAAACAGTGCGGCCACGTCGAACCCGCGGGGTGGATCACCGATGAAGTCGGAGGAATCGATATCGGCCGACAGCGCACTGAGGTAACCGATCTGCACTCCGTCGACCTCGGGCAGGTCCGCAGGCGCGCCGGCAGCGCCGGTGGGCCGCAAGACCAGCACGGCGTCCACCTTCCCGCTCACGGCAATCTGGTGCGCGGCCTCCCATGTCTCGGGCGCAAGTTCCGGCCCGGCCGCGACGAGTACCCGGGCACCCGAGCGGCGCAACAATTCGGCGATGTGCTGCTGCGACTGCGCGGCGTTGATGGGAGCTGCGATGCCGGCAAGCTGTGCGGCGAGAGTAGCGGGGATCAACTCGGCGCAGTTGGGCGCCATCAGGGCGACGGAGTCGTGACGCCGCACGCCCAGACGATGGAGCAGGTTCGCGTAACGATGAACATCGTCGAGTAGTTCGGAGAAACTGCGCTGCACCGGCTCCCGCCACCGTGCGCCGTCGGGAAGGACGGTGAGCGCGAGGCGATCCGGCCACTTGCGGGCCGCGCGGGTGAGCAACGCAGAGGTGGATTCGGGAAGCCCCCGATCGCGCAGCGGCACGGCCTCGATCGTCGCGAGATCCGTGGGCGCCGCGTAATGCGGCCACAGCAGGTCGGTGGTCATCGGGCGTACCTCACCACCGTGCGCTGGCGCCCCAAGTCGATGGTCCCGTCGTCTGTGAAGACGGTGGCTTCGATGAGGTCGCCGTCCTGCAGATAGTTCGAATTCTTGGCCTGGCCCGCGAAGAAGAGCTTCCATTTGACTGCGGGCGGTAGCAGGGAGGAGAGGATTGCGATCGGCTTCGGTGGGGCGCTCAGTGCCGTCCCGACCGGCGTTCCGGTCAGCAGCAAGTCCCCGGCATCGAGGCGCTGAAACCGGGTCAGCGCCTGCAAAGTCTCGGTCGGCTGGTAGATCATGTCGGCAACGGTCATGTTCTGGCGCGGCTCGCCGTTGACCCAGAGCCGCAGGCGCAGGTCGGTGAACCTCTTCAGTTCGTCGCCGTCCAGCAGTACCAGCGCGGGGCCGACCGGGGTGAACGTCGGGTATGACTTGGCCTCGTAGAACTGCGTTTTGGGAAGCTGGATGTCGCGCGCGGAGATGTCGTTGGTGACAACCAGTCCGGCAACGTAATCGGCGAGAGTGTCTGCGGTGATCGCCGTCCCGACCGGGATGTCGCGGGCGAGGACGAGCCCGATCTCCACCTCGTAGTCCAGCAGTCGGACATGGGCAGGACGGATCACGTCGTCGTTGGGGCCGCTGATCGACCCGGAGGACTTTCGAAAGAAGGTCAACGGAATGGTGTCGGGGTTCATCCCGGCGTCCTCGACGTGCGAAGCGAAGTTCGTCATCTGTGCGACCACCCGGCAGGGGGCGGTGACCGGGGAGAGCAACGAGAGGGTCTCGACGGCCACGGTGCCCTCGCTGGACGCCGCTGCCTCGACGGCCGGCCGGTCGGCCAGCAGTTGGGCGGTGGTGGTGGCCTCGGTGTTTACCCGTGCGGCACCCGTGGGTGTGACGACCCACCAGGCGTCGACGGTGCGGAGGACGGAGATGGTCATGAGCTGGCAACTTTCAGAAGGCCGCGGAGGCGGTGGAGGTCGAATTCGTTGTCGGCGCGCAGCGCGTTGACAATGGCGCGCAATTCCTGGAGTGATTCCCGACCGGGGTTCAATCCGAGGAAGTCTTTGGTGGCGGGCGGCCCCCACTGGGCCAGGCCGGACGCGGTCATCGGTGCCCAGCCCGCGTCGAGTGTGCTGTCGAAAAGATCGCCGTCGCTGAAGTGCTCGACCATGAATCCGTCGGGGTCGCGCCAGTAGTCGAAGATTTGGCTGCCCTGGATGTGCCGGCCGATGCCCCAGGACCGGCGGTAGCCCCGGTCGAGCAGGTATTCGCCTCCTGCAGCGAGGCAGTCGAGGTCGGCGACCTGATATGCCGAATGCACGTAGCGGTTGGCCGGGCCGAGAACCATCGCGAGCGTGTGATGGTCGGTGGGCGTGGCGCCCCGGTCGCAGCGGATGAAGCTCATGATCGGGCCCCGGGCCCGTTGACCGGGGTAGTACAGGAAGTCGCTGACGATCAGTCCGAGGTGCTCGAGGTACCAGTTGAGTGTTTCGAGGTATGTCGTCGTCTGGAGCACGACGTGACCGAGCCGTTGCACGGTGGCCGGCGCGCGGGGTGGCCGCTGAGGGGCGTTCACCCGCCCGCGGTCGTGTCCGAAATTCAGTGGGAGCGGGGCCTGATCGGACAGCGCCGGCAACTCGAACGTGTCGGACACGACGCGGACTCCCAAAGCGCTGGGATCTGTGAGATCGACCGTGATCCCGCCCAGACTCTCGGGGAGGGGCACGACCGCACCTCCGACCGCGTCCGCCAATCGCAGCACGTCGGTCGAGTCGGCTGCCCGGAAGGCTGGACCGACGAACCGCGACCGCGGGCCTCGGCGGATGAGCACGCAGGGCGAGCCGGGGTCTGTACCGCGCAACTGCAGTTCGTGTGCGGTGCGGAGCGCCGTCGTAAAACCGAAGGCATGGGCGAATGCCTCCGCCCGCTCGAGGTCGGGCTTCTCGAACTCCAGCCACGCGAGGTCATGCACCTTGATGATCGGCTCGGCGGCCCGCCCCCGGTGTTCGCCCGCCAGGGCGCCCTGCTCACTGTGCAGACCGGTATGCGGGTCATGGTGGACACTCATTGACCACTCCCTTCGATTTATGACGATATCGTCACTTACGATCATATCGTCAGTCAAGAGTATTTGAGGAATTCGTCAATATTGATGACGGGCGCTAGGGTGGGGCGAGGTCAGGCGGATCAGGAGATGAGCGGGCGCAGGCATGATCGAGCAGGTCCCCGAGCCGCCGAAGCGCCTGGAACCGCGCGCGGCGCCACTTCCGGGCCGAGGAGGAGCTCTTTCGCGCGGTAGTGGAGGAGGCCCTCGACCGCCACGGGCAGACGCGTCGTCGACGGGATACGAATGGCTGGAATGGGATTGGTGCAACGGTTGCTCGGGCAAGACAGATTCGAACCGATTCGCGTGGTGACTGAAGTGACTGGCGGGGCCGGCGAGACGAATCGGGAAGAGATTCCCGTGGAGCATGTCGTCGCGCTCCTGCGGGAGCGTGTGTACGGCGCGATGACGTGTTTGGCGACGCTCGCCGTCCTCGTCCGCTATACGGCTCCCGAGACGAGCCCATGGGCGCGGGTCATGGATGTTGCGGTGGCCACCGGCGGGCTCTGGGCAGCGAGCCTGCTGGCCGACTGGGTAGCACACCTCGGCGCGTACCACCGTGCTCCGCGCGGACGGGCAGCGCTGCGGATGCTCCAGGCTTCCGGCCAGATCGTGGAGGCCGCGGTCTTGCCCCTGCTGGCATTGGTCGCAGCCGCCTTCGGGCTACTGAGCACATCCACAGCGATGTGGATAGCGATGTGGATCCTCGTCGTCGAACTTGGCGTAATTGCTCTACTCGCCGTGCGAATGGCCCAATTGCGTTGGTGGCAACAGCTGTTCACCGTCGCAGGTTTGGTCGGCGTGGGCGTTCTCGTGGTCGGGATCAAGATCCTCGGCCATTAGGCTGGACCGATGTGGCGACTGCTCGCGGAGTGGAGTAGTTGCCGATTTTGAGGAATTCGTCAATATTGATGACGCGCGGGTAGTGTAGGGCAAGGTCAGACGGATCAGGAGAAGGGCACGCAGGCATGACCGAGCAGATCGCCGACGCACCGAACCGCCTGGAACGGCGCAAGGCGCGTACCCGCGCCGCACTCGTACGCGCAGCCCAGTCCTTCATGGCGGCAGGGAAACTGACCGCCCCGATTCTCGAGATCACCCAGGCCGCAGATGTCGGAATGGGGTCGTTCTACAACCACTTTCAGACCAAGGAGGAGCTCTTCCATGCGGCAGTGGAGGAGGCCCTCGACCGCCACGGCGCGGTGCTCGACGAACTGACCGCAGATCTGGACGACCCTGCCCAGATCTTTGCGCAGAGCTTCCGTCTGACCGGACGCCTGCATCGCAGGAATCCCGAACTGAGCAAAGTACTGCTCCGCGACGGGCCGAGTCTGGTCAGCTCGGACAAAGGTCTGGCGCCGAGAGCTCGCCGGGACATCGAGGCAGCTGCCCGTGCGGGCCGGTTCACCGTGCGCGATCCCGAACTGGCCCTGACAATCACAGCGGGGGCCGCACTATGTCTGGGTCAACTGCTGCACGACCACCCCGAACGTGACGACGCGGAGGACACCGACCAGGTCACCGAGGACCTCTTGCGCATGTTCGGCCTCTCGGCCGACGAAGCCCACGAAATCTGCCGACGTCCCCTACCCGACGCCGACGATCAACCCCGAGGCGTAACCGCCACATAGACCGCCGCCGGCGGCTACTGCAGCGGCACCGCGCACTCCGCAGTCTGCATCCGACCATCACGCGTGGGCGTCGTCCCGTGCTCCCGGTCCTGGAGACAACTCGGCGGACCCTCTTCTGCCGCGAATTGCCGCCATCACCGGCCCGAGCGGAGGACAATGGAGTTCGCCGGAAACTTCACGCGTTGCCCTGGAAGGGAAACGGTCATGTCCGAGGAATCTGTGGTCAAACGCGGTGTGGCGCAAGGGTCCGCGATGGGTGGGGCGGTTCTGCTGGTCACCGTCGGCGTCCTCGAGCTACTCCAGGGCCTGTCCGCGATCTCCAAGGACGAGGTAATCGTCACCGGAGTCGACTACACCTACCAATTCGACCTCACCGCATGGGGGTGGACCCACCTGGTTCTCGGCGCGATCGTCACCGCCGCCGGAATCGCCCTGTTCACCGGTGCCACCTGGGCGCGAGGGGGCGCCATGGTGATCTGCGCAATCTCGATCCTCGTCAACTTCCTCTGGTTGCCCTATTACCCCATGTGGGCGATCACGATCATCGCCCTCAACGCCGTGGTGATCTGGGCCGTCTCGACCTGGCATCCCGACAGAGACCGCGCCGCACGGCCATATCGACCGGCGAGATAAACGGTTAGCGACAACGAACAGTGCGACAGGCATTTCCGCAACCTGTGAGGACGACGATGGGACAGGGGATTCATCATGCGAATCGAGGGTTGCGGTCTCACGACACGACCTCGCGCCACGGCGATATCGACCGGGTGTGAGGCGTGGCCGCCATGACGTGGGCGCTGCCCGCGATCGCCGTGGTCCTGCTCGGCTTCGCGGGGATCTCCCGGCGCGTTGCGGGAACGCCGATCACCGCCCCGATCGTCTTCACCGTCACCGGGCTCCTGCTCGGCGTGGAGGCGGCCGGCGTGGTCGACGTGCACGCCACCGCCGAGATCGTCAAACTGCTCGCCGAGGTGACCCTGGCGTTGGTGCTGTTCTCCGACGCTGCACACGTCGACCTGGCCGAACTCCGCACCGAGATTTCCTTACCTGCGCGACTTCTCGGTATCGGTCTGCCGCTGACCATCGCGGCCGGATTCGGTGCCGCCGCGATCGTGCTCGGCGATCTCGCCTGGCCCGAGGCGTTGCTGCTCGCGGTGATCCTCGCCCCCACCGACGCCGCGCTCGGTCAGGCCGTGGTCACCCTCCCCGTGCTGCCGATGCGGATACGCCAGGGCTTGAACGTCGAAAGCGGCCTCAATGACGGTATCTGTGTGCCGTTGTTCCTGATCGTGCTCGCGATCGCGCAAGCCGAAGCGGGCGCGATCGGCGATGGTGCGGCCGCCCGTCTGGTCACCGAGCAGATCGGATACGGGGTCGTCGCCGGGGTCGTGGCAGGCGTACTCGCCGCCACGGTCCTGGTGACGGCCAGTCGCCGCCACGCCCTCGATCCGCTGTGGGCGCACACCGTGCCGGTGACCGCGGCACTGCTCGCCTACACCGCCGCCGTGCCGCTCGGCGGTTCCGGATTCATCGCCGCGTTCGTCGGCGGACTGACCTTCGGCGCGCTCCGGCGCCGCGCCGACGTCGACGACGACGCCGGGCACATGATCGACGAGACCGGTGACCTGTTCAGCGCCGTGACCTTCATCGTCTTCGGCGCCGTGCTGCTCGGTCCCGCACTCGGCAGTCTCTCCTGGGCCGTGCTCGGGTACGCCGTCGTGAGCCTGACCGTCGTCCGGATGATCCCCGTCGCACTATCCCTTGTCGGCACCCACCCACGCGCCCCGACCCTGGCCTTTCTCGGCTGGTTCGGGCCCCGCGGCCTCGCCACCATCGTCTTCGTCATCCTCATCCTCGAAGAACCGGGCGAGCTACCCCACGAAGAACTACTCCTGACCACCGCGGTGATCACGATCGCACTCTCCGTCCTGGCGCACGGACTCACCGCCGCCCCCCTCGCCGCCCGCTACGCCGCCTGGGCCCGGGCCCACCCCCGCCCGGAGAACCGACCCGCCCCAGACACTCGAACGTGATCCCCGCACCCGAGCGGCCATCTCGATCCCCGCCACCTCCTGTGGCTGCTCTGATTGCTCACAATTCACTTGAATGAACATGAAAAACAAAAGAACCTTCACATGGAATGGCGTGTTCAATGATCCATTGTTCAGATCAATATGGACGGTTGTTAAATTTCAGAATGTGAGAATATCCAGGTTTGGTGAAACGTCCCGCGATCGCGAACGCGATAAATGGAGTAAGCGGCGATCGACGATCCCGTGGATTTTCATCACCAGGAGAGGAGTGAATTCAGATGGGTTCTGCAGGAATCGACTTCAACGTCGCGTTCGAGGCGTTCCTGAAGTGGCTGAGTGTCACCTTCGGCGGCGGCATCGGCCTCGGCTGACCGACGGAGCAATTCGGGACAGCGGTGGCCCGGCTCGCCTGGGGGCAGCCGGACCGCCGCCCTGATCAGTTTGAATGTGTTTCGGCGGCGGCTGCACGCCGTCGCGAGGACTCGGGCGCACCAGCTCGCAACCTGTGCGAAGGAGTCGACATCCCGACCCAGGGGAGCAACCCCGAAACCCGAAATTAGCTAGTGAAGCGCGGGGCGGAATAATTCGACCGCCACGGATATGTGCACACGACTTTGGGTGCGATCATCGGGAATTTTGACGCACCAAAGTCGGTCTGCATTTTTATTTCTCCTCGAAGAGTGCCTCGCTCGCGGCATCCTCGACGAGGGATATGTGCGGTTCGAAACGGCGCCCGACTTTTTCAAGCCCCTCAATCGCGATAGGTAGCCGGGGGCGGGCCCGCGACGGGTCCGAGCGGGGCCGCTATCCACCGGTCGTAGATGCTCATCCACGTTCCGTCTGCACGTAGTCGGTCGAGGGTGCCGTTGACGAACCGCACCAGGTCCTCCTTGTACTTGTTGACACCGATCGCCCAGTGCTCTTCTGTCTCCAGCCGTGGCCCCACGATCTGAAAATGCGGGTCCTGGGAGGCGAGCCCGGCGAGGAGCGAGTCGGAGGTGCTGGTCGCGTCGGCCTGCCGTTTCTGCATGGTGACGAGGCAGTCGTCCCAGTTGGGTACCGCGATGATCGTGGCGTCCGGCGCGACCCGTTGGACGGTGCCGAGCGAGGTGGTGTCGAGAAAAGTGCAGACCCGTTTTCCGGCCAGGTCCGCCGGTCCGGCGATGTCAGAACCGCGAGGGACCAGAATACGCTGGAAGGCGCGGACGTACTCGGTGGAGAAACCGACGCGTTGGGCGCGTTCGCACGTGATCGAGAATCCATGTGCGACGACGTCGACGTCGTTGTTCTCGAGTGCGGAGAACCGGCCGGCGGTGGTGAGCAGCCGGAACTCGACTTTCGTCGGATCGCCGAAGATGTCGCGGGCGATCTCCTTCGCCACATCGATCTCGAACCCCTGCAGGGTGCCGGTGGTCGGGTCTCGGAAGCTGAACAGATTGGTGTTCTGGTCGACGCCGACGATCAACCGGCCCCGCCCCGCGATCTCGGCAAGTGATCCACCGGGCGGCATCTGCCCGGGCGGGGGCTGCGGGCCGGGGCGCAGGCTCGCAAGGGCCCCGCAGGATTCGAGCGCCGGTGGCTCCGGCGGCGGACTGTCCGTGGGCGGGATGATCTGTGCGCCGTCGGTCATCGGTCGTGCGGTGTACGTGCCCGTGACGGGCGGGGTGAGAGGGTCGGGTGCGGCGCAGCCGGCGAGGACAGCGACGGCGAGAACGCCGACGAGCTGACGGACACACGGTCTGGCCCCCGGTCTAGAACGCCTCACCTGTGTCATCAGTGGTACTCGTTCAGTCGCGGCCAGATCCCCCCGCCGACGGCGAATCCGCAGGACACGCCAACAATCATGCTACCGACTGCCAGTGCCGACATCGACCGGTAGACGTCCGCCACCGCGTTGGCCTCGTCGTCGCGGAGTCGGTCGATCGCGTTCCGGAGGGACTCGTCCAGGGCGGCGAACTGCGTCGACGACGTGCCCGAGCCGGATCCGGCGGCGATCGCCGCGGCAGTCGGGTAGTCACCGCGCTCGAGGGCGATCTCGATGTCCCGGTGCGCGGCCAGCCAGCCGTCGCGGGCCGTCACGGCGTCACGAAGGTGTTGCTCGGCGGCGCGACCGTGCGAGCTCTCCAGCTGTCGGGTGAGTTCGTCGGACAATGCCTGGGAGTGCCGCGCGTAGTCGATTTCCGATTGGGTGTCGGACCCGCGTTGCAGGATGGCGAGAGTTTCGTCGGCGCGGGCCTGCTGCGCCAGGATGCGTGCGCGGGCAACCGCGTTGATGGGTTGTGTTCCTTCGGTTCTCGCGTGTTCGCTCGCCGACGTCGACACCAGGCTTCCGGCGATCAGCCACAGCAGAAGCCCGGCCATGAGCAGGGTGGCGACGGCGAGGCCGGGGTTGAACCGGCGCTTGCTCTTCCGGACGAGGTACAGCTGGGCGAGAACGAGAGCGACGAGGGCGGCCGCGGTCACCGTGAAGGCGGTCGCGGGCAGCTGGGCGGTGTGCGTCTGGGTCTCGGCGACCGCCTCGGCCTGATGGACGTAGAGTCGCTCCGCCAACGGGAGGATCGTGGCCTGCATAAGCGCGGACGCATCGGCCAGATACGCCACCCCGACCGGGTTACCGGCCCGGTCGTTCGCCTGAGCTGTGGCGACGAGGTTGAAGTACTCGGCGAGGTCGCGCACCACGTCCGACAGCAGTGCCAGCGATTCGGCGTCCTGCGACGACACCCCATTGGTCGCCGTGACCAGTGCGTTCGACGCGTCCCCGATCGCCTGGGTGAACTGCTCCGCGCCGGCAGTCGACTCGACACCACCGCCACCGCCACCGGAGACGAACGACGCGGTCGCGGCGGCGTCGGCGATCGACAGCGAGCTGTAGAGGGCCTGGGCGGCGTTTGCCAGGGGCTCGGTGTGGGTGCGGAGTGTCTCGACCCGCTGCTGCCGCGCGCCGACCGCCGCCGAGGTGATCGCGCCCGCCGCTATGACCGCGGCGACGAGCGCGATCCCCAGCACGGACAGCCGTCCGGGCGTGGACGCGAAGAATTCGACCCACGGGCGACGGCGGGCTACGGGCTCGACGAGCAGGTCCTCGTCGAGCGTGGGAGCTTCGGTGACGGCGTGCTCGCCGCGGTGGAACATCCGGTCCTCCTGCACCGCCTCGGCGGTTCCGGTAAGAGCACCGATCCGGGCCGCGTGGCTGAGTTCAGTGTGCACCGACGGTGCCACCGGCGCACCGACTCGGGAAACCGATCTTCAGCGCGGTCCTCGGAGCAGTGTCCGGTTTCATCGCCGCCGGTCGCGGCTGGCGGCTGACACGACACAGCGCATGATCCCCGGCGGACTCCGGAGGGCATGGATTACGCGTGCCTACATGTGCGTGGGTTCGCGATTGGCGCGTTCTCGCTCGGTGGTGCCGCCCCATACTCCGTAGCTTTCGGATATCCGCATCGCGTGAGTGAGACATTGCGACCGGACTTCGCAGAAGGAACAGATCTTCTTCGCATCGCGCTCCCGGCGGGCCCGTTCGCCACCGGTCTCGTCGTCCGGAGCAAAGAAAGTTGTCGCTCCCAACCTGCGGCAGCGTGCGTGGAGCTGCCACTCCCAGTAATCGGTATGTGCGGCAACGCGATCGTGTTGCCCGGAACGGACGGTGTGGGCCGGCATAGGCCTCTCTCCTGAAAGGATCGTGGTGCGCAGGGTGGGCGAGGTCAGTGTTCGAGACCGGGATCTGCGTCGGCGTCGGCGCTCGAGATGGACCGGCTGCTCAGGTGCCCGCGGCCCCACTTCGAGTCGGTCC
>NZ_LTCZ01000021.1:0-39126 GCF_001583455.1 Rhodococcus sp. LB1
ACCCCCGGAGAAGGACTGCGCATCGGCGAGGCTCTGTCCTTGCAGCATCGAGATTGGCATGTCGGGCGGGGAGAGAACCCATTCATCGAGGTGGTGCCGCGCCGGAATCCGCACGGGTTGCGCCAGAAGAGCGGCTACCGCAAGGTATATCTCTCAGACGCCACCGATCGCCTCTACGGCGAATACGTCTGGCAGTTATGCGACCTCGGGATGGCCGCCGCGGTCGACGATATGAACCGCACATCCGTGTTCGTAAACATCAACAGTGGCAGAACCTTTGCGCCACTACATCCAGACACCGTCTACAAGCTGGTCGACCGGTTGCGAAAGCGGCTCGGGACCCGGGTCCCCGCTCGGTGGAGCCCGCATTGGTTTCGCCACACGCACGCCACCGCTCTACTGCTATCGGGCACACCGGTTCATGTGGTCAGCCGGCGGCTCGGTCACCGAGATGTCCAAACAACGTTGAACACGTACGCCTGGGTCACCGAAGACGAAGAGCTCAAGTCGATCGCCGACTGGACACGTGTGACACAGACTTGGAGGGTCCAGCATGGGCAGATTCCGTGATTCGCAGATGGTCGAGGCTCTCCATCGCTCGTCCGAATGCCGTTACGACGAGGACACAAACCTCGCCCTGGTCGATGCGGTACCGGAAGGCCTGCGACTGCTGCATTACACAAGACGCTCGATTCCCGAGGAGTTCCAAGCCTCTTTCGCGTACTACCACGACAAGATCGGTGACATCCACCTCGACGCGCTCCCGGAGCCGATGCAGCGCGAAGTTATCTATGCCATCTGGAGAATCGTCGAATTGGGTGGACGTGTTCCCTGCGCCCCCATGGGCCTTCTGATGAGAGAACTCGCCGTCACTGCGCAGCGTCTCGGCAGGCAGCAGCAGCCGCACCAGAGTTTGATGGTTCGCAATCCAGGCGAGTGGAAGACCGAGCTACGGACGACCTGGGTACAGCGCGAGAAACAACTCCCCAACCTCAACACTCTCCGCACCTATCTGGCGCCGCTGGACCGAGTCTGCAAAATTCTTTGGTTCGCCTACGACCGTGGTACCTGGTGGGAGCGAGAAGTGTGGGATCTGTCCATGGACAGCAGAATTCCTCGACGCGATCACGAACCCGCGTTCAGTACGGCGATTCACTGGCACGCCCTCGAGACGGGTTGGCTGCGCCGGGCAGCAATGTACTACACGAAAATTCTGTTCGAAGCCGGCTCGATCACGTGGTCGACGGCGCACGGACGATTCGACGGATTCCGAGTTTTCGATCTGTATCTCACGGACAAGAACATCACCACACCACGGCTCTGCGACGACCGAAAACACGTGCGGACCGTCATGATGGACTTCCTCAACCGCGAGAAGACGCACGTCGTCAAGGTGGGGAAGAGCAGGGGCAATGTCCGTTCGGACGCATCTGTCTCGTCGATCGCTACGGCCGTGAAAGGCCTATACGTCTACATGTACGACCACGGCGACGTGGCCGCCCAGCTTCTCGCCGAGCCGCGGTGGCGCGATCTGCCCCCTGAGTACGTTCGCTTCTGGATGCCCGGCGATGTCAAGCCGAAAGGTTCATCGCGGCGGCGGTTCGACGAGCGCCACATCATCACCGACGACGTGCTATCCGAGGTAGTCAAGCATGCACACATCATCGGTGATCCTCGCGAGGAAGGCGGTATGGGCGATCCACAAGCGATGCGGATCCTGCTCTTGATGATCGCCACGGGCCGGCGCGTCAACGAAATCTGCATGCTCGACTTCAGCCCCTTGACCCCGGTAGCGCAAAACGGCACAGACGACTCCTCCATCGCCAGGCTCCGCTACCAGCAGACGAAGATCGACGGCGCACCGAATACTATTTTCGTGGACAACGAGGTGGTGCAGATCGTCGCCGAACAGCAACAGTGGCTACTTCAGCACCTGGAGAAGTCAGGCATATCGGATGTCCCCGAATATCTGTTCATCAAGCACCAGAACAATCTGCGAGGCAACCAGCCCTACTACGCAGCGAACTTCCGACAACGCCTGAACAAGCTGGTGAAGACAGCAAAGCTCAATGATCGTGACGGCAACCCGCTGCGCCTGTCCGCTACTCACCGGCTCCGCCACACCAAAGCCACCAAGCTGCTCGATGCCGGTGTTCCCTTGCACGTAGTGCAGAGATATCTCGGACACACCTCACCCGAAATGACCATGATCTACGCGCACACACTGGATTCGACCGCCAAGGCGGAGTTTGTTCGATTCCAGAAGATCACTCGCGACGGCGAAGCCGCCAGGCTGCACGCCGACGAGCTCTATGACCTGATGGCGCTCCAGTCCCGCACCGACCGGGTACTCCCCAACGGATGGTGCACGCTGCCTCCAGCCCAAGCTTGCGACAAGGGAAATGCCTGTCTCACCTGCGACTTGTTCGTCACCGATCAACGCTTCTTACCCGTCCATGAAGACGAGCTACAAGCGGTGGATCTCCTCATCGACAAGCGACAAGCGATGCACAAGGACCAAACGGGTGAGCCGATGTCGGAAGATCATGTCTGGCTGACACTTCGGCGTCGTGAGCAAAGCGCACTGCGGGCCATCGTCGACACTCTCTCGACGGCGACTTCCGCCGAAGCGCATGTAGGAGCCGGAGTCCCAACCCGGGCGGAACAAGACTCCCAACTGCGACGAACGGCAGGCTACTGACATGGCCGGCAATGTGGACAACCTACGCAAGGCCGCCGCCGCAAAGCGGGACGCTGCGACCAAGAGAGCGGAAAAGGGACTCCGGCATGCAATCCGGATTGGCGCACCGACTACCTTCGAAAGTGTCGCCGCTCACGCCGGTGTCTCCAAGAACTTCCTCTACCGCACCCCGGCCCTCCGCGCCCGTATCGAACAGCTACGACGCCAACAAGCCGGCATGAGCCCGGTCGCTCCGTCCCGTCGCCGGCCCGACCGGGGTCTAGCGGAGGATGCCAATAGCATCGTCCTCACGCTCACAGCCAAGCTCGCCGAGGAACGAGAACGCTACCGCCGTGACGTGACTCAGCTCAAAGCGGAGCTATCTGCCGCGCATGGCCGAATCCTTGAGCTCAGTCGCCGCGCCGTGCAACCGCCCGAATGACTGTGGGCAGCGTCATCACGCGCGCCGGGCCAGGCTCCCCCGTGCTGTTGACGCTGCAGCGATCACAACTGATGAACGACCGACGAGTCGCAGTCACACCACCATCGACACGACGCCTGGTGCTGCACTCCGAACAGCAACAGAACGCCCAGCGCCGCGTGTTCGTTGACGACGCGTCGTCAACGGATCCACCAGCACCCAATCACCATTCGCAGCGAAATCACTCCGGATAAGCGGGCAATAAGCACCGCCGTTTCGAGGCCGCGGCCCGAAACGAGGGGCGCTCGGTCACCGAACCCGAGCGTGCGTTGATCAGGCGGCCGAGCTTGGCTTCTTTCGGCCACCTGACTTGCACAGGTCGATGGGGATTTCCGGCTTCGGCTGGCGTTTGTGCTGGTAGTGGATTCGCGGGTCGGGGATATGGGGCACTAATCGGTCGGTAGGATCGCCGGTTGTGGCTGCCTATATCCGCAAGGTTCGGACCGCGTCGGGGGCGACGGCGGTGCAGATCGCCGCGAAGGACGGGGGCCGCCACAAGATCCTTGAGCACCTCGGTTCCGCCCACACCGAGGGCGAGTTGGCGGCACTGTTGCAGGCGGCCCGGGAATAGCTGCAGGCCGGCCAGCAGGAACTCGACCTCCACCTCGGCGGTGGTGGGGAACGCGGATCGGTGATCGCGACGAAACGGTCCCGCTGGCTGATCGAGGCGATCGAGACCGGATGGCGACGCCTGGGTCTCGATGCTGTCGACGACGACGCGTTCTTCCAGCTGGTCCTCGGCCGGCTCGTCGAGCCGACATCGATGAGCGACACCAGCCGGGTCGTCGCCGAGATCGGACTGACCCCGGCCCATCGCAACACCTACGCCAACGCATTGAAGCGTTGCGCCACAAACGATTACCGAGACCGGGTCGCGAAGAAATGTTTCGAGCATGCCGCCGCGACCGGCGGATTGAGCTTGGTGCTCTACGACGTCACCACGCTGTACTTCGAGGCAGAGAAGGAAGACGACCTGCGCAAGGTCGGATATTCGAAGGAACGCAGGGTGGATCCGCAGATCGTGGTAGGCCTGCTCGTCGACCGTACCGGATTCCCCCTCGAGATCGGCTGCTTCGAAGGGAACAAGGCAGAAACCCATACCATCGTCCCGATCGTCCGGCAGTTCCAGGCCCGCCACGACATCGAGGGCGTCGAGATGGTTGTCGCCGCCGGCGCAGGCATGCTCTCCGCCGGCAATCTCAAGGACCTCGACGAGGCCGGACTCAAGTTCATCGTCGGGTCCCGCGTCACCAAAGCCCCCGCCGATCTCGCAAGCCATTTCCATTGGAACGGAAATAGTTTCGCTGACGGACAGATAATCGATACGGTCACTCCCCGGCACGCGAAGGGCACCGTCAGCAACGTCAACAAGCGCACCGAGCCGGTCTGGGACGCGGCCGGATATCCGAAGTCCTGGCGGGCGGTCTGGCAGTACTCGAAACGACGGGCGGTCCGCGACAATCAGACACTCAACGCCCAGGAGGCCCGGGCCAGGGAGGTCGTCGACGGCGGCACAGCTCCGAAGTCGACGCGGTTCGTCAAGACCACCGAGGGCGGCCGCACCCTCGACACCGCATCTCTCGATCGGGCCCGATCATTGGTCGGGTTGAAGGGCTACGTCACCAACATCCCCGCCGCCCTGATGGACCCGGGCGAGGTGATCGGCAAGTATCACGACCTTTGGCATGTCGAGCAGTCGTTCCGCATGTCGAAAACCGACCTACGGGCGCGGCCGATGTTCCACCACACCCGCGACGCGATCGAAGCCCACCTCACGGTCGTGTTCACCGCGCTCGCGGTCGCCCGCTATCTGCAGGCCGAGACCGGAGTCTCGATCGGGCGCATCGTGAAAACCCTGCGCCCGCTACAAGAAATCAGCCTGACCATCGCCGGCCACCCCCACACCGCCGCCGACCCGCTCACCGTCGAAGCCGCAGCCATCCTCACCTCGCTGGAACTACCGACACGTTGACCGGGGCACTAAAACTGTGCAAGTCAGGAACATCAACGGATCACCACTACGCGAAGTGGACCGCGGAGACGACTGGCGGCTGGATGCGCGGCTGCCGACCACACAACAAGCGGTCCGCACTGTATGCGAACAATGACCTCGACCGAGGGCATATGGAACGGCGCCGCGATCCTGCCTGAGGCCTGGCAACGATCGCTGAGCGGGCCAACGCCGAGACGCTGCACTACACGGTGTCCGCGCCGCAGACCGCGCGCTGAGGCGTTGACGCGCTCATTCATCGCCCAGTTCAACAGCTTCGCAAGAGTGCTCCGGTGCCCTTCATCGGTCAGTACGGGTTTGCCACGACAAGTTCCTCTGCTGGATACTTGGTAATTACGACAGGGCCGTCATCGGTAATGACCACCTCTTCCTCGATTCGGGCTGCCGAGTACCCGTCCGTTGCAGGACAATAGGTTTCCACTGCAAAGACCATGCCCGTCTTGATTTCGACCGGATCGCGGTAGCTGTTCAATCGGGAAATGATCGGCCGTTCGTGCAGGCCAAGGCCGAGCCCGTGGCAGAACTGCAAGCCGAAGGCAGAGAGCTCGTCGTCGAAGCCGAGTGATTCGGCAGTCGGGAAAAGCGACGCGATCTCATCGGACCCCACGCCGGGGCGGATCGCGGCAATTGCGGTGTCCATCCATTCCCGCGCTCGCCCGTACGCTGCACGTTGCGGGGCGGTGGATCTCCCTACGCTGAAGGTGCGGTAGTAACACGTTCGATATCCATTGAAGGAATGAATGATATCGAAGAATGCCTGATCTCCGGGCCGAATAATGCGGTCTGTGAAGTTGTGGGGGTGCGGGTTGCAACGTTCACCGGAGATGGCGTTGACCGCCTCGACCTGGTCTGATCCGTACTCGTACAGCTTCTTGGCGGCTAAGGCTACGATTTCGTTCTCGCGGACCCCAGGTTTGAGTGCTTCGACGATGTCTTGATACACCCCATCCACCATTGCGGCAGCTTGGTTGAGCAGCATGATCTCGTCGATATTCTTGATTTCGCGAGCATCAAGCATGTACTGCTGGGCGTCGACGACCTGGAGGCCCTGCCGTTGCATCTCGAACAAGAACGGGGGCTCGATGATGTCGACGCCTACCGGTAAATTTTCGAGACCTAGGTCGATGAGCATGCCCCTGATTTGGGTCACGGCGTCTGCCATGAGGCCTGCGCGGGGCGAGACTGCACCGCGGAATCCTAGGAAGCCGGGATGGTTGTGGTCCTGCTTCAACCACTTCGAGTGCAGCTGATGATGTTTCACTGCTGATCCGAAGTCCCATAAGTGCGGTTCGCCAGTGCGGGTGAGTAGCGCGTAGCGGATCATTTTGTCGCCGAGCGCGCCGCCAACCCAGGACGAGGTGGTGTAGCGGATGTTGTAGAAGTCGAAGAGTAAAAAGGCGCCGCACTCACTCGCCTCAAGCGCCGCGTTTGCGCGCGCGAGGCGGTAGTCGCGCAATCGCGGGAAGTCGACGCGCGTCTCGTAGTCGACACCCATGTGGCCAGGTGCTGAAAGCAGCGGGGAACTTCTTGAAACCTCGACCATGTGAAGTCTCCAATTTAGTAGTCACATTCAACCAGTCCGAATGTGTAGCTATTCGCAATCGCAATTGCGATCTTTTGCATTCGTCGATCCGAATGGGCCACTGCGCTTATTTCGCAAGTTTAGTCCCTTACAGGGCGTTACGCCGATTGAGAATCCTTTTCGTATAAGATCGGGATCGATTGATGCGTAGAAGTCGAACTTCGCCGCTTCGCGTCAGCGGGCATCAGGCCTTGGACGAATCTGACAACCGTGCGCATGCTCGCAGAGAACATGCCGATCATATGCGTACAATCATGAGCCGACGCTCCGTAGAGATCTGATTCTGAGAAGTTCATACTAATCCTTTGCCAGTGCTATTTGATGAAATTCAGTCAACCATGAGATTGATTTGCAGAACGAAACTGGGCTGGCATGAATAAAATCAACCGTTGAATAGTGAGATCGGACCTGGGGCGGACCGATCTCACTCGCTGACGGGAGAAAGCCGATACAGGCGTCCAACCATCTACTTCGCTAGCTCACCCTTCGCGGTCTCTCGAACACCGAGCAACAAGGTGGCCGCTCCGATCAGTCCGCAGGCACCGGCCCACAGCGCGACCGGTACGAGGCTGTTGTACCGGTTTACCACCTCGGCCGCGACGGACGGGCCGAAACTGATTGCGATCAGGCCGACGTTGAGGCCCAAAGCAGAACCCGTGTAGCGGACGGGACGGGGCATCAATTCCACCGTGACCAAATAAGTTGTGGCGATGGTGACACCGTTCACAAGGTAGTAGCCGAGAAGGATAATTCCTAAGATTGCCAAACTCTGCGTGTTCTGTAGAGCCCAGAAAAGCGGGTACGCCAGTACCGCAAGGGTGACGTATCCAGCCAGCATCACATGCCTTCTGCCAAATCGATCGGACAATGAACCGACGAACGGGAATGCCAACAGCGCTAGCGAAATGACGACTGCCATCATCCAGTAATACGGTTGCACATCGAAACCCCGTACCGAGATGAAGAAGGTCGGAAAGTAAGCCAGCACCAATGTAGACGTTCCGAAGGTGGCAAAAGTCAGAAACGCAGCTTGAAATACCTGCACCAAGTTCTGGGATAAGACCTGCCGGAGCGGGCTTTTCACAACTTTCTGTGAGGCCATCTCCAAAAATTCTGGCGAGTCCTCGAGCTTCAGGCGGAAAAAGGTGCACAACAACGTGATCGGAGCGACAACAAGGAACGGGATTCGCCACCCCCACGCCGACATCTGTTCGGACGAAAGTACGAGAGTGGTAAGTCCGACAACGATCGCAGCGGCCGCGTAGCCACCTGTCGTGCCCATCGGAGTGAAAGATGTGAAGAAACCTCGACGCCCGGCCGGTGCGGACTCTGCAGTGTAGGACGCCGCCCCTGCGACCTCGCCGCCGGCGCAGAACCCCTGAAGCGCCCGCAAGACAAGAAGACCGATCGGAGCGAAAATCCCGATGGTGGCGTAACTGGGCAAGAGTCCAATCGCCGTGGTACACACCCCCATCGCCAGGACAGTGATGATGAGCGCTTTGCTTCGCCCATGCCTGTCGCCCATTCGCCCGAAGTACCAGCCTCCGATCGGGCGGACGAGATAGCCGACGGCAAATGCGCCCATGGTGGCTAGTACACCGACCGCGGGACGGTCGCTGGGAAAGAAGTGCTGGGCGATGTAAACCGCCACGAATCCGTAAATCGCGAAGTCGAAATATTCGACGAGCGACCCCAGTCCTCCTGCAATGGCTGCGCGCATCGGTTTGGCCGGAGACGGACGTGCGGGTGCCCGCGTCAAACCGTCGTTGTAACCACCGGGTATCGAACTCACAGAAGGTCCTTTCAAGAGGTTGTCGCACTCGACTGGGCAGCCGGCGAAGGACAACGTCGTCCGACGTGCGTCTTTGCGGGGCCAGCGCCCGGTGTGCGATGGATGGGAACAGGGGGCTCTTGAGGCCCCTGATGCTCGGCTCGTGCAGTTTCACGTCTGCGAGCAAGACTGCCTACGGCATGGCGAGCCTTTGCGGAAGGTGTGGGGCTCCTCTCTCGGAAACCACACTGTGGTGCAGGTCTCCCTCAGAGGCTATCAGCGGTAGCAATCGATTGCAATATAAATTGAGCAGCGGTGTCCGTCTCCGACCAGGCGCTGAGAAGTGCGTTGTCACATGACGATTTGTAGCGGACTGTGCAGGATGTCGAGAAACACCTTCATCCATTCGGCAGCTACCGCACCGTCGACCGGACGGTGGTCGACGGACAGCGTGACGCGTAGAACCGATGCCACCGCGACTTCTCCCTCGATGACCACAGGTTCGGAGCGAGCGGCCCCGACTGCGAGTGTCGCTGCGTGCGGTGGATTGATGATCGCCGAAAACTCTTCGGTGCCGTACATGCCCAGATTCGAGATGCTCAGCGAGCCGCCTTCGAGTTCGTGTTGCCCGAGCTTCCCGGAGCGGGCCCTTTCCGCCAGATCACGGGTTTGCGCAGAGACTGCCGAGAGGCCGCGGTTGGCGACGTCTCGTACCACCGGGGTCATCAGTCCTCGATCAGATGCCACGGCGATTGCGATGTCGACTTTGCCGAAGGAGCGTACTGCGTCGTCGAGCCAGATGACATTCATCGCGGGTACTGAAACATGGGCTCGTGCAGCTGCTTTTATGATCAGGTCGTTGACCGAGACCTTCACATCGCCGACGTCGTTGAGCTGCCGGCGAAGCGCTAACAAGGCGTCGACTCGGGCGCTGCCACGTACGTAGAAGTGGGGCGCGTTCTGCTTGCTCAAGGTCAGTAGCGAGGCGATGGACTTGCGCATGCGAGAGTGCGGGGTGTCGGTGAACGCTTCCCGCTCGGTGACCGTCCCCCGTGACGTCTCGGCTGCTTCTCCGCCGGAGGAGCTACGGCCATCAGCGGTCTCCGCGGTGGATGTGGCTGCGGTTGTGTCGGCGTCGGTCCTTTCGGAGGCGGACGACGTGGCCGTTCGAGGCGACGTACCTGCGTTCAGCAGTGCGATGATGTCCCTCTTGACAATGCGGCCGCCAGGTCCGGTACCCGAAACTGCGCTGAGGTCCAGGTTTGCCTCTCGGGCCAGGCGGCGTACGAGGGGGGTGACGAACTGCCGTTGGGTGCTGGTTCCGCGGTCACCACCTGGTGAGGAAACGTCGGCATCGTGACTGCTCGCGGCGGTAACCTCGACCTGCATGTCCTGGTTGGAGGCGTTGTCGAAGTTCTCCTCCGCACTTATACCGAGATCGCGTAGCGCTTGGTCGAGATCGGATACGGTTTCGCCGGGGTGCCCTGTCAGCGCGATGGGAGCTCCCACTTCCACCGTGCTTCCTGGCGTGACGAGATACCGCAGGATGACGCCGGCGGCTTCGGCTTCGATGTCGATGTTGGCCTTGTCGGTCTCTACGGTCGCGATGGCCTCGTCCGCTGTGAAGTCGACGTTTTCCGCGACCTGCCATTCGGACAGAACCGCGTCGGTGGCATTGGCCGCCACCCCGGGCATTCTGAGCAGTGCGGGCATATCAGGCCTCCGTAATTCGGACGAGCTCAGCGGCAATCTCTTCGGACTGCGCGATAGCAGCGCGTTCGAGAACCTTGCTGATGCTGGGTGAGGCTTCGCCTCCGGTCACACGCTCGACCGGATGATCGAGCCAATCGAACAAACGGCGTTGGATCTCATCGGCCAGCCATCCGCCGTACGACGTACCTATCGCACCTTGCTCCGCGATGACGACGCGATTGGTCTTGCGCACACTTTCTCCGATGGTGTCCCAGTCGAGGGATTCGCGGTCCAACCACCGCAGGTCGATCAGATCCGCGTCATGGTTTCCTTCGTCTATCGCCTGGAGGCAATAATTGGTCATTGCCAGGTAGGAAATGACCGTGACCGCTGATCCGGTACGGCGAAGTGCGGCCTTACCGACCGGCAGGTGGAAATCGAAGTCGTCGACGGGGGCGTCGCTGATGGAGTTGTACAAGCCCACGTGCTCGAGGACGACGACGGGGTCGTTGCAGGCCAATGCGGTGTTCATGAGGCCGACGTAGTCGAAAGCCGTCGAAGGTGCAACGATGCGCCAACCCGGTTGTGTGGCAAATACCCCTGCGGGGTCCATCGAGTGTTGAGATCCGTATCCGGTGCCCATGGCTATCTTGCTGCGGAGCACGAACGGCACATCGTTGTCCCCGCCGAACATGTGGCGTGCTTTACCGATTTGATTGAAAAGTTGGTCGGCGGCTACCCACATGAAGTCGGCGTACATGAATTCGACGATCGGCTTGTAACGCCCGTCGAGGGCCATCCCACCACCAAGACCTGTGAAGGCGTTTTCGCTGATCGGTGTGCCCAGCGTGCGGTCCGGGAAGCGGTCGGACAACCCTCGGGTGGCGCCGTTGGTGCCGCCGTTCAATCGATGGATGTCCTCGCCCATGATGACCACCGTGGGGTCGGTTTCCATCCGCCGGTTCAGCACTGCAGCGATGGATTCGACGAACTTCGATTCGGTGGTGGCACCGCTGAAACCGTCACGATCGACGAAGGTCACCTCACCGAGCTCCGAGAGGTCCCCGCGTACACCCACATCGACGAAGTCGGGGTCGGGCCACTCGTTGGATTTGATTCGGCGCGCCCCGGGTTTCCCACCGGGCACCGGCTCGAGGAGTTCGTCTCCCAGCTCGGCCATCATGGTCTTGGTCCGGTCGACGAGCTTCTCGATCACGCCGGAGTCGAGAATTTCTCGCCGCTCCAACTGACCGGACAGTTGCTTGATCGGGTCACGGTCGCGGTACGCCTTCTCCTCCGCCTTGCCGCGGTACCCGAACGCACTGCCAGGAAACGCTCCGTTCTGGTGGAAGTAGCGGTAAACGTCGACTTCGACGATGGCCGGCCCGTTTCCGGCTCGCATGTGGGCGCACGCTTCCTGCGTTGCCAGATACGTTGCCAAGACATCCATCCCGTCGACTTTCCAGCTGGCGATGTTGAATCCGAGACCCCGGGCGGACAGCCGCGGTTCCCCGGTCGACTCTTCGACGTTGGTCGAGACCGCGTACCGGTTGTTCTCGATGAAGAAGCACAGCGGCAGTTTCCACGCAGAAGCGAGATTCATCGTTTCGAGGGTCGAACCGATGTTGATCGCACCGTCGCCGAAGTACGTCACGGCCACCGCGTCGCCACCGCTGTGGCGGTTGGCCCAGGCATATCCCGCAGCCAAAGGCACACCACCGCCGACAATGGCATTGGTTCCGATCGCTCCGGCTTCACGCCACTGAAGGTGCATCGAACCGCCGCGGCCCCGGCAGAACCCGCGGGACAATCCGCAGATTTCCGCCAAGCTCCGCATCATCACCGTCCGGATGTCGTCGGCGAATTCTTCGGTGGGGTCCACGCCCGTTGGCGCGACGTGGTGCAGCGCCTTCGCCAGAAACTGATGATGCCCTCGATGCGATCCATTGACCGAATCCGCAGACGTCAAGGCCAGCACCGAACCGACGGCGCCGCCTTCCTGCCCTATCGAGGAGTGGGCAGGGCCGTGAATCAATCCTTGCCCAGCCAGGTCGAGGACGTATTCCTCGAAGCCGCGGATCAAGATCATCTGCGTAAGCATCGCTTTGAGCAAGTTCGGATCGGCGGCGTCCCAGTCCTCCTGGGTCGAATGGACCTCCACCCATGGGGCGGCCGGATGTAGCGGCGTGTGCGTACTCACGGATAGGACTCCAAAGTGTCGGTTGCGGCGGAGGTCACAACATAACCAATTTTATGGATCCATTTCAAGGCTTGACCGACGCCCTTCGTCGATAAATACTTCAAATAGTCATCATAATGTCAACATTGGAGTATGTAATGAACGTGGCGAACGCGTCCGGACTGCCAGGATTCCGACGTTTCGATCATGTCGGCATCACGGTGCCCGACCTGGCCGAAGCGACGTCGTTCCTCGTCGACGTGCTGGGTTGCGAGTACTTGTACACGCTGGGCCCGATACGAGACGACGAGGGCGAGTGGATGACCGAACATCTCGACGTTCACCCCCGCGCGGTCGTGCCCTCTCTGAAATTCTTCCGATTCGGCGACTCCGCAGTACTCGAAGTTTTCGAATATCGTTCGCCGGACCAAAACATCGTCCCGCCCCGCAACAGTGACGTGGGTGGGCACCATATCGCGCTTTACGTGGACAACCTGGACGCGGCGGTCGACCACCTACGAGCGCATGGTGTGACGGTTCTGGGCGAACCCACGGTCAGCACAGGCCCGCACCTGGGTCAACGATGGATCTACTTCTTGGCGCCCTGGGGCATGCAGTTCGAACTGGTTTCCTATCCCAACGGCAAAGCATTCTTTCGCCCAGACTGGACACCATGAATGCATCTGCACCACATTCCTCCGTCAAAACACCGGTCAGCGCGGCCAGTGAGCGAGTGGCGGAGTACCTGCGCGTCGCTATTCTCTCCGGTGCGATCGGACCGGGGGAACGAATTCGGCAAGAAGACATCGCCGAACGCTTCGGCACCAGCAGGCTTCCGGTGCGTGAGGCTCTGAGAATGCTCGACGCCGAGGGTCTGACCGACACCCAATCGAACAAGGGATCGCGCGTGCCGTTCCTGGGCGCGCACGAAGTCGACGTGGTCTACCGAATGCGTGAAGCGTTGGAGCCTCTGGCACTCGCCGAAAGCATTTCCCTGCTCGACGTCGACACATTGGCGCAGCTCACTGACATCCAGGAACAGATCGAACACAACGCTCGGACAAGTGCAGATGTACAGCGATTTCTCGAACTCGACCGCACATTCCACCTCGCCACCTATTCGGCATGCACCGTAGAGCCCCTGGCCTCAACAGTGGTGCGGTTATGGAACACCTCGCAGCATTATCGGCGCGCCTACGTCGAATTGTCCGGCGCCGAACGCATGTGGATCGTGAACGCCGAACACCGCCTCATCCTCGACGCCATCGAACGCCGCGATGCCGATGACGCAGTCAACACCTTGCGGGGTCACATTCGCCGTACCCGCGTCGAACTCGCCGGCCATCCCGAAATCTTCCGACCCGATCACTGACCACACCGAAAGACCTCATGACTTCCTTGCATCCCCGCCCTCACACTCACACCGATTCGAAAGTCCGAACGGCCGAACAACGAGCAGAGCGCGTGCCGGACGCCTCGCGCGTGGGCGCGACGACAGCTTCCGCGAATGTCCACACTGGGGCGGACTTACTTCGCCGACGCTTCGAGCGCGCGTTGACCGCAGCGTTGACCGCAGGTCACCGTCCCACCGCCGGCGATCACCTCGGCTCCCGGGCATTCGAGATCGTCACGCGCATCGCCGATGAGCATCCGGAAGCCGACCACAGACTAATTATCGACGCGTACAATATTTTCCGAACCGAAAACCCCTGACTTCGAGCGCACCCGAGCGGTTGGGGGTTACCCGAGAACTTGTGTTGCGATCGATGCGTGGCCAGGGGCGGCGGATGATGTACGAATCACCAGTTCGGGTTCCAACTGAACGGTGGTCGGCGGATTGTCGTGTGCGTCCAGCTGGCTCAACATCGTCGCCGCTACCTGACGTCCAAGGGCGCTACTGGGGAGTCGGACCGTGGTCAGTGGTGGCGCCAGGTGCGCAGTCAGCGGTGCATCGTTGTACCCGACCACGGACACGTCACCCGGGCAGCTCAATCCGGCGTCGGCGAGCGCCTGGAGCGCCCCGACTGCCATCGAATCATTGTGCGCAAAGATCGCAGTCGGCCTTTGCGCCTCATCTATCAGCAGGGCAGCGGTGAGCCGCCTGCCTTCGGCAGTCGTCGGCTCCATCGCCGCGTCGTCGGAACCGACCTCGGTGTACCCGCTCTCCGCGATAACCCGACGAAAACCGAGTGTGCGTCCGGCGAACGACGACACGTCCTGCGGCCCCTGAAGCTGCGCGAGTTTGCGATGGCCCAGGTCAACCAGGTGCCCGATCAACTGCCGCGCCCCCAGGACATCATCGTGGGTAACCGTGTGGTGACCACCGCCCGTAACCCGACGCACGGCCAGAACCACGGGCACCGACTCCTCTAGGGTGGAAATGAACACGTCGTCGTCGACATGGGCTGCGCTGATGACAATTCCGTCGACGCGGCGGGCGATCATTTGCTCGCAGACCCTATGGAACGTTTCGGGATTCTCGTGTGTTTCCGACACGGCAATCAGGTAGCCTCGCGGGCCCAGAACTTCTTCCAACCCTCGCAACATCGGGGGGAGGAAGGGATTGCCGAGATCCGCAACTACCGCCCCTATCATGCCGGTACTACCCTTGCGCAGGCTGCGCGCGAGCACATTGATTCTGTAACCCAGTTCCTCGGCCACGCTCTCGATGCGCAGGCGGGTCTCGGTATTGACCAGCTGACGACGGTTGGGGTCGAGGGCCCTTGATGCGGTGGCCACGTGGACACCCGCTCGAACGGCAACATCTTTGAGGGTGACGTCCGACATGGGCCTCCTTGTTTGCCGACGCCTCGCTAGCGACGCCTTAGTTACCAACGCGCTGACTACTACCAGCGCACGCCGTTCGACTCGTACGGACACATCGTAATGCCAATGCAACTGTTTGCACAGTTGGCTGCCGAGACCGCCCTACCATCATTGACAGGTCCTGCTAAGCGCCCTACGCTCATTAGCAATCGATTGCATCCATCAGGTCCATTAGGTGGTGTTGACAACACCTCTGTGTCCACGACAGTTCGATCGAACGGAATCAGCGCATGCCCCATTCCTTTGCTCCCGCTAATCTTGCACATCAGCTCTTCATCGGCGGCGCGTGGCGCGATGCCAGCGATGGCAGCGTGTTCGAGGTACGCGATCCCGCCAACGGCGAGGTGATCACCCAGGTAGCAAGTGCGTCCACCGAGGACGCCATTGCTGCTGTCGAAGCCGCGGAATCTGCTGGACCGCAGTGGGCGTCCATCGCTCCACGCGAGCGTGCGACCGTACTCCTACGCGCGTTTTCTGCGATGACCGCACGCAGTGACGAATTGGCCGAATTGATTGTCCGAGAGAACGGTAAGTCGTGGGCAGACGCCGCATCCGAGGTTGCCTATGCTGCGGAGTTCTTTCGCTGGTACGCCGAGGGGGTCCCGCGTATCGCCGGGCATGTACAAATTGCGCCCGGTGGCGATAAACGAATCATGGTCTTACAGCAGCCTATCGGTACGGCAGTGCTCGTCACTCCGTGGAACTTTCCGGCAGCCATGGCGACCCGGAAAATTGCGCCTGCACTCGCCGCTGGTTGTCCGGTAGTACTCAAGCCTGCATCGGACACGCCGTTGACCGCACTGGCTATCGCTGCGTTGTTGGCAGAAGCGGGAGTGCCAGACGGCGTTGTGAACGTCGTGCCTGCGCGTCGCTCCGGCCCGGTGGTGGCGGCCATGATCGCGCATCCGGCAACCCGAAAGCTGTCTTTCACCGGATCCACGGAGGTGGGCCGATCGTTGTTGCACGGTGCCGCTGACAACATCCTCAGTGTCTCGATGGAGTTGGGAGGCAACGCACCTTTGTTGGTGTTCGACGACGCCGATCTCGGTTCAGCCGTTGAAGGAGCGGTGATCGCCAAGATGCGAAACGGCGGACAGTCGTGCATCGCCGCCAACCGTTTGATTGTGCAGGCCGGTATCTATACGGAGTTCGCCGAACGGCTCGCTGCCGCGATGGAACAGATGCCGATAGGTCCCGGAATGGACCGGCAGATGCAGGTGGGCGCGATGATCAATGAGGCTGCCGTAGACGAGATGGCGGACTTGGTGACCCAGAGTGTCGATGCCGGAGCCCACATCGTGACCGGCGGTAAAGCCGATGGTGGTCCAGGTGCCTTCTATCCGCCGACCGTGCTCACTGACGTCGAGCCCGGAAATCCCATCCTTGATCGCGAAATATTCGGTCCTATAGCGCCTTTGACGAAGTTCGATACCGAGGAGCAGGGCATCGCGTTGGCCAATGCCACCCCGTTCGGTCTCGCGTCCTACGTGTTCACCGCAGACCTCTCTCGCGCATTGCGGGTTGCGGAGGCGCTGGACGCAGGAATGGTCGGTATCAACCGGGGTCTGATATCGGACCCCGCCGCGCCATTCGGTGGAGTCAAGCACAGTGGCCTCGGTCGCGAGGGCGGCAGCGAGGGCATTCACGAATTCTTGGAAACCAAATACATCGCAGTCGACTGGTAAGGACAAAACTATGCGAGCAGCAGTATTTCACGACCGCGGCGATGTCCGCGTGGAACACGTTCCCGATGCCGAAGTAGGTCCAGGAGACCTGCTGTTGAGGGTGTCGGTAGTGGGCATCTGCGGGACGGACGCTCACGAATTCGATTCAGGCCCCCACATGTTCCCTATTCGCAGCGCGCACCCTGTCTCCGGACATGTCGGGCCGATGATCCCCGGTCACGAATTGACCGGAACGATCGAGGCCATGGGCACCGACGTCGAAGGCTTCGAACTTGGCACCCTCGTCGTGTCCGGTGCTGGTATCTCCTGCGGTCACTGCTTCTGGTGCACACGCGCGATGACCAACCTCTGTCAGCACTACTCGACGCTCGGCCTCCACCAGAACGGCGCATTGGCCGAGTACGTCGCGGTACCGGCATCGACCTGCATGGACGCGTCGAGCTACGGTATTTCGGCCGACACAGCGGCCTTGGCGCAGCCGATGTCCATCGCGGTGCACGCAATGCGGCGAGGGCGACTGGCCCAAGATGAATCCGCGGTCATTCTCGGTGCCGGGGGTATCGGGGCCTTCCTGACATACGCTGTCGCTGACCGGTGCGGCAGCGTCGTGGTCTCCGATCTCGGCACCGAGCGGTTGGATATCGCCACCGCCCTTGGCGCCACACACACCGTGCAGGTCGGCAGTGATCGCAGCGTCCAAGATGTGCTCGACGCCAACGAGATCATCCCGTCGGTCGTCTACGAGGTATCCGGGAGCGCCGCTGGCTTCCAGCAGGCCTTGACCATCGCGTCGCGCGGTGCGCGGCTGGTCATGGTCGGTCTTCAGCACGGCCCTCTCGAGATCGACGTCCGCGGCGTGTCACTACGCGAGGTCGAACTGGTCGGTACCAATGCTCACGTCTGCGCGTCAGATCTTCCGGAGGCACTTCGGTTGTTGGCTGCACGTAAGGGTGGATGGACCGACGTCGCGCCAGTTGCACTGTCTCTCGATGAACTGGTCGAAGAAGGCTTGAAGCCGTTGGCCGAGCGGCGCAGTGCCCGCATCAAGACGCTGATCGACCCGTGGGCGTCCGCCACACGAAAGACCGTCGCATGACGCACGACAAGAAGACTATCGCGTTCGTGGGCCTAGGTCGAATGGGCCTGCCCATGGCCGCCAATATTGCGCGAGCGGGCTTTCGCATCCTCGTCTACAACCGGACCCGCAGTACTGCAGAAGACTTCGCCGCATCGACCGAAGGCGTCGAAGTGGCCGACAACCTACGCGAAGCTGCAGCGGCTGCCGAGGTAGTCGTGACAATGCTTGCCGACGAGACGGCTCTGCGCACGGTCTACGAGGGGCCTGAGGGTCTGTTGGCGGGTTGGTCGCCCAACAAGGTGGCGGTGGACATGGGGACCACCGGTCCCGTGGGTATCGCTTGGCTCGCGCAGGCCGTAGGACTTGCCGGTGGATCTGCCATCGACTCGCCGGTCTCGGGTGCGGTCAAAGCAGCAGAAACGGCGGGGCTCACGCTCATGGTCGGTGGACCCGCCGAGGTCGTCGAGCACGTACGACCATTGCTTGAATCGATGAGCGCGGCGATCTACCATCTCGGACCCGTTGGTTCCGGATCGGTCATGAAACTTGCGGTGAACAATGTGATTTTCGCTCTGGGACAGGCGATCTCGGAGTCGCTGGTCTTGGCGGAACGCAGCGGTATCGATCGGGCTGCGGCGTACGAGGTGTTCTGCAACAGTGCCATAGCCGCGCCGATGGTCGTGTACCGAAAAGACAACTACGTCAACCCCGATACTTCGACTGCTCAGCTTGCGCTGACACTGGCCGCCAAAGATCTCAGGCTCACTACCGCTTTGGCCGAAAAAGTACACGCGCACATGCCGCTGATGAAAGTAAATCTCGACACCACCGTCGAAGCTATCGAAAGCGGCCTGGGCGACCAGGATATGGCTGCGGTAGCTGTCTATCTGCGGCGACGGACTCCGCAGGGTTCCTGATCCGACGCGGCCACGCTGTCTCGGGACAAGGCGGTCGTCCGATGGGACAGTAGCGAAAACTGTCCGGCTCGCCTGGCAGCTTGGCCGCGCGAGCCGGACAGTTTCGTTTGTCGGTTCGAATACGCTATGTCTTCGCCCGCGGCACCAACCGTGCTAGCTGCGTCACGTGCTTGGGCTCGAGTTCCGCGAGGGTCGCTACGCCGAGCAACTTCATAGTCCGCTCTATCTGCTCTCGCAGGATGTCGATCATACGGTCGACTCCCTCACGGCCACCTGCCATCAACCCGTACAGGTAGGCCCTACCCACCATCGTGAACTGTGCACCCAGCGCGATCGAGGAAACGATGTCCGCGCCGGACATGATGCCAGTGTCGACAACGATCTCGGCGTCTTTGCCGACTTCCCGCACCACCTCGGGTAAAAGATTGAAAGGTACTGGCGCACGGTCGAGTTGCCGGCCCCCGTGGCTGGAAAGCACGATTCCGTCGACGCCCAGGTCGACGAGCTTTCGCGAATCGGCGACATTCTGCACACCTTTGACGACGAGTTTGCCCGGGAACAATTGCCGGATCACGGCGAGATCGTCGAACGAGATCGTCGGGTCCATCGCGGAGTCCAGCAACTCACCGACCGTGCCTCCCGTCGAACTCAACGAAGCAAATTCGAGTGTCTCCGTGGTCAAGAAATCCCACCACCACCACGGACGCGGGATTGCATTGGCGATCGTTCCGACAGTCAGCTGGGGTGGGATCGAGAATCCATTGCGTTTATCGCGGAGCCGTGCACCTGCCACCGGGGTGTCGACGGTGAAGAACAACGTGTCGAAGCCCGCTTTCGCGGCCCGCTCGGTCAGTTCGTACGAAATTTGCCGATCTCGCATTACGTAAAGCTGGAACCAGTTTCGACCGTGTGGGTTGGCCTCGACAACTTTCTCGATCGAGGTGGTCCCGAGGGTCGAGAGCGTGAACGGTATGCCGGCAGTCGCAGCAGCGGATGCGCCGGCAACCTCACCTTCGGTATGCATGAGTCGGGTGAAGCCGGTCGGTGCGATCGCGAACGGCAAGGCAGACGAGCCTCCGAAGATCTGCGTCGACGTGTCTACTGTTTCCGGTAAGGCGCGAAGAACCGACGGGTTTAACTCAATGTCGAGGAACGCCTGGCGTGCACGTGCCAGCGAGATCTCCTCGTCTGCGGAGCCGTCGGTGTAGTCGAAAGCAGCTCTCGGAGTGCGCCGCCGTGCGATCTTCCGCAGATCTTCGATCGTGAGCGCAGCGTCTAGTCTGCGCTTCTTTCCGTTGAGCTCAGGCTTCTTGAACTTCACGAGGTCGATCAGCTCGTTCGGGTTCGGAACCTGACGTTTCACCATGATGTGCCTTTCACGGAAGTGGTATATCCGAATGAACGCGCAGAGCCTGTCTGCAGCCTCGGCGCGTTCACTTCATTCGGTACCGCAACGCATGAAGGGCTCTTCATGCGGACCGGTTTTGGTGTCGATCGCGTATAGCGACGTAGTCGCGGTCAGGAAGAGCGTTCTCCAGTCCGGGCCGCCCCAGTGCAGGTTGGCGACCTTCTCCGGTACACGAACTTTCCCGATGTGCTTCCCGTCCCGATCGAACACCCAGACACCACCGGGGGCAGTCACCCACAGGTTTCCACCCTGGTCGCACTTGATTCCGTCGGGAACACCGAGATCGTCGTCGCGGACACCCTGCTCATTTTTTTCGAAGATGTCCGTGGCGAAGATGCGGGCATTCGCGAGAGCTCCATCTCGCTCGACGTCGAAAACGCGAATGTTGGCCTGATCAGTGTCGTCGATGTACAGCTGACTTTCGTCCGCGGAAAAGCAGAGACCGTTGGGAGCTGTGAACATGGCACGCTCGACGACCAGTTGCAGATCGCCGCTGGGCGATATGCGGTAGACCCCTTGAAATCCGAGTTCCGCCGGTCGCTCGACTCCGTAGCCGGGCATCCGGCCGTAGAGCGGATCCGTGAAGTAGATCGAGCCGTCAGACCGTACGACGATGTCGTTCGGACTGTTCAACTCGCGACCTTCGAAGTGCGTTGCGAGCGGGGATCGTCGTCCATCTCGGTCGATCGAGACGACCGATGACGTTGTGTGTTCGCAGACCAGCAGATTGAGGTCCCCGTCATAGGTCATCCCGTTTCCCATGTGCGTGGCGTGCGAGACGTCTTCCACCCCGGATCCATCCCATCGACGGCGTGTATCTCCTGGAATGTCCGAGAAAAGCAGGTGATTTTCGACAGGGTGCCATATCGGGCCCTCGACAAATTGATAGTTCGTCCCTAATTGTCGCACCGGGCTGTCGAGGTCGAGCAGTAACTCGAAACATGGGTCAATTGCCTTATGAAGCACGGAAGTCCCTCCTCGGTGTGCGTTGCATGTCTGGGTTTGTTGATCGTGCACCGGCTCCGGCGCTCAGTCGTTCGCTTCGTAACCTTTCAGAGCAAATCGGCCTGGCCATTGATCTTCGATTTCAGATGTACGCCGAAAGATGCGCCACTTTCCATCGGGTTCTCTTCGCACGGAATCCAAGTACCGACCCATTCCCCAGACGAACGACGGCTTGTCTTCGTTCGGATCGAAACGGAACATGTAGCTCACCACCTCCGCAGTGTCACCGTGCAGGTCGATGAGGCTGTTGAGGACCAGGTGCTTGTGGTACAACTCCGGAGCGTGCGAGTGACGGTTTGCGAAGTCTTCGGTGCCGGCCTTTCCTGCCCACCGGTTGACGGATCCATCGAGCCGCTTCGTCTCTCTGACCGCGTCGTCGGTGAAACAATCGATCAGCCGCTCGCGGTCGCCGTAGTCAAGGGCGTGGCCGTACTGCTTCAACGTGTCGAGGATTGCGCTTCGATCCTCCAATGCCTGCAAGCGGGCGTTCAGCGCGGCGTAATCATCTTGGGACATGTTCACTCCATCTCTAACTCCGTCAAGGAATCGACCCGAGAGCCGATTAGTGCAATCGATTGCATCTCGGCAATCATCGCACGCAGGCGTTGTGGGATGCAACAAGCTAGAGTTCGGCGAACAGCTGTGGAGCAATAAAATTCCGCCCATGGCGGCAAGCGCCGAGCCCTGAACGGAGTCTCGATCGGCCGCCGCATAGGCGGCGCCGCGTTCGTTCGGCCTCACTCCGTACACCTACGACGGCGTTTACCGCACCGGAGGTCCTCACCGGCGGCGCCCCCTCGGTTGCATCCGATGTGTACAGCCTCGGCGCCACGCTGTTCTGCGCCGTGACCGGGCATGCCGCCTTCGAACGCCGCAGCGGGGAGCAGTTGGTCGCCCAGTTCCTCCGCATCACCTCCGAGCCGGCACCGCCGCTACGCAGGGAACACATCCCACCCGCAGTGGCCGCGGCCATCGAACATGCCATGGCCACCGACCCCGATGCCCGGCCTGCAACTGCGGCGTCATTCGGTGAGCAGTTGCGCCAGGCACAGCGCCTCACCGGGCTCGCCGACGAGTTCAGAACCGAACGGGAGCAGGATGACGCCTTCACGGTGCCGTACACCACTATCAACGTCGGCACCGTCCGAGGCGGATTGGCAGTCAACATCGTTCCCGAGAGCTGCGAGTTCGAGTGGGAGATGCGCACCGTTCGTGCCGAGCACCACCGGGAGATCAGCACCCGGTTCCACTCGTTCATGAACGATCTGCAGATCGAGATGCAGATCGAAACCACATCTGCTCGAACCGATCACGAGGTTCTAGCCGATTTTCCCGGACTGACTCCCACACACGCCGCGCAGGAGTTCATTGACGTCATGGGATACACCAGCGAGGCGACAGGGGTTTCCTACGGCACCGAAGCTGGACTCATCAGTGAGCTCGGGGTGCCGACAATCGTGTGCGGCCCCGGCAGCATCGAGCAAGCCCACCGGGCCGATGAGTGGGTCGAGCTGGCGCAGGTGCAGCAGTGTTTCGATTCGATGCTTGCCCTCCAACAGCACCTCGTCGAACCTGTGGCTTCTTCCATCAGGCGAATGGAGAAAGTGGATCTAGTCTGATGAGTGAGCACCGGGGAGTGGGCCACTGACACGGTGACCCAGTCCCCGGTCTACACGCACGAGCAGTGCTGAACGCATCGGCGGTGGCCGGGAAGCTGACTCCGAATGGCGACGCGCGGCACGCGTCTTTCGAACCCAGCCTACAGCGCCTGTAGAAACGTCGATCCGCCTGGCGTACAAGTTTTTACGGACCTGTCGACACACCAGGCCGTTAAAGCTCGAATTTCGACTTGCTTCGGCACCGGTTCGATCCCCGTCGCTTTGGTTTGCCGCCACAGTTGTCAATGGACACTGGGAAGTGGATCTGGCGCACTTTTCGTGAAGGTGTTCGGCGTGTCGCCACGGTGTGCTGACCTGCGGCGGGTGAGGATCGTCGGCGTGTGATTTCGAGGGCGTGCGGGCGTTGCTGCCTCACCTGGTTGGTGTCGTTGTCGCGGGGGTGCGTCGGGTCGGTTCTACGATCCGTATCGACGCAGAGCCGAAGGGCGACCGGGGACGGTGTCCGGGCTGTGATGGTGAGTCCGCTCGCGTGCATTCCCGGTACCGCCGACAGTTGGCCGACACCGCGATCGGTGGGCATCCGGTCATGATCGACCTTCGGGTGCGTCGATTCTTCTGTGACACCATTGATTGCACGGCAAAGACTTTCGCCGAGCAGGTGCCGGGTCTGACCAAATCACGGTCACGCCGCACGCCCGGGCTCGGCGCGATGGTCACAGCGATCGGATTGGCCGTGGCCGGGAGGGCAGGTTTTCTGCGCCGGGCGAGCAACGCCGGCGTCGGTCAAGTCCACCAAGGGGACGAAGGGCTCCGGCTCGTGCGACTTGAGGGGTTTGCTGTTGGCCAACCATCGCTCCACCGGACTCAATTCGGCGTCACCACAGGGTCCGCTCGCTTGATCCGTCACTTCCTGGACCGCCCCTCTCTCACAACAGCACGAAGCACCGCTCCGCCGAGCGTAATGAGAGTGTAAAGAACGGTCGAGATCGGCACCGATGGAAATCTGAATTCACCAGCCACCCACCGCGCCCACCGTCGCCCCACTCCCCCTGCGCTTGCCGTGCGCGTGAACAGGCGTCGCCTAGGTAGCTAGAAGGACTCTCGGTACTCGCGGCCACCCATTGGGCTCTGGTTTCATTCAGAGCCTTCGACTCTGACGACCGCGTGCGCCGGAGTCTCCCACGCGCTGCGCTCATGACTCCACACCGCCGACTGCGCAATTACATGACGAAGGCTCGCTGATCGACTCCCATTAGGAGGTCGATGTCCTTGCTGTAGCGGGCCTGCGGCAGGCGCACCATCATTCCGATGCCGCCCTTGAGGATCCACCCGTCCGGGTCGGCGTCGAAGACGCGGGTCAGGAAGCGGGCGATGACGAATCGGCGGCGCACGGGCGTTCCCCCCGTGATGTGGACACCAATTCCCATGCGGCGGTGGCCAGCGTAGCCGATCGCTGCTCGAACTCGATCGGACAGATCTGGCCGAGAGTGGAATGCCTCCTTCTGGTTCATAATACGGTGCCACCACCATGGTAGATTTCTGCATCTGGCGATGGCGATGGCGACCACCGGCACCATCCGGCGCACCATCGCCTCGGTCCCAGCTCGCATCGCGTCCTCAGCGAGACGGTTGACGCTGCACCTCCCGCAGGGCTGGCCGTGGGAAACAGCGTGGAATGCCCTGTTCGACAATACCTTCTGCGGCAATCACCCCATCATCGTCTAACAGCTGCGACACCTGCCCGACCTCGACGCGAAAGAGCCAGTGGAACAACCCGACACGAGAGGTCGGACGATTACCCACGCCCGGAACCTGCTCACTGCCGCACAACGAAACTCAGCACGCGCACATCAGTCGATCGGTGAATTCAGGCTAAATGTAAGGTCTCGACGACGGTGACGCCTCTAACTCGATTCATGGTGCTTAGGCGCGGCGCGGACGTGTGCGCGTTCTCCCTGTTTGCCGACAAGGCTGAGGAACTCCACGGGTCCTGAGTTGGTGGCTCCGAACCAATGCGGGGTGCGGGTGTCGAACTCGGCAACTTCGCCGGGTTCGAGGATCAAGTCGTGCTCGGCAAGAACTAGTCTGAGTTTGCCGTTGAGGACGAAGGCCCAGTCGTAGCCTTCATGAGTGCGGAGTTCGGGCTCAGCGTCGGCGCGGCCGGTGGGGAGGATGAACTTGTAAGCCTGGATACCTCCGGGCCTGCGACTCAAGGGCAAAATGGTCCGGCCGTCGGAGGTTGGGATCGGGCGCAGGTTGATACGCGGGTCGCCCGTCGGCGGTGCATCGACGAGCTCATCCAGGGTGACGCCGTACGCGCGCGCCAGCGGCAGCAACTGTTCCAAGGTGGGACGTCGGAGACCGGCCTCGAGCCTCGACAGCGTGCTGGTCGAGATACCGGTCTCCTCTGCGAGGTCGCTCAAGGTGATGTCCCGTCGCACTCGCAGGTGCTTCAGCCGCGGCCCAACAGCGTCCAGGGTGCGGTCCAATGAGGAATCCATACCGCCGATTTTGCCATTCGGCAACAATGTTTGCAATGCAGATTGTCGGTGGCCATTCTCGGAGAGCGGGGGTTTCGGACTGGCAGCCGCAAATTCGTTGAGAGGGCAAACATGGCAGAGCAAACGGGCGCTATTCGCGACACGGTGATCGTCGGGGGTGGCGCGGCCGGCCTCAGCGCCGCCTTGACACTGGCGCGGGCGCGCCGATCGGTGACGGTTGTAGACGCAGGCGAGCCGAGGAACGCACCGGCTGACGGCGTGCACGGGTTACTTGGTCTCGAGGGCGTGAGCCCGGTGGAGTTGCTGGCTCGCGGCCGCGACGAAGTCCTCGGCTACGGCGGCGAGATCCTGGCCGGCGAGGTGGTCGACGTTTCCTGCGCGTCGTATGGGTTCTCGGTCGTGCTTCGCGACGGTGCTGTCCTCCGTGCGCGGCGTCTGCTGATCGCCACCGGACTGATCGACGAGCTGCCGGACATCCCTGGCGTGCGCGAGCAGTGGGGGCGCGGCGTACTGCACTGCCCCTACTGCCACGGCTGGGAGGTCCGCGACCGCAGAATTGGCGTACTGGGCACCAACCCGATGGCAGTGCACAAGGCCATGCTGTTCCGCCAGTGGAGTCCCGACGTCGTGTTCTTCGACCACGACCGGCCGCTCGAAGCGCAGGACCGCGCCAAGCTAGACGCGCTCGGCGTCGGAGTCGTCGCGGGCAAGATCGCGCGACTGGAGATCGACGACGACCAACTGACTGGTGTCCGCATCGCCGACGAGACCGTCGTTGCGGTCGATGCAGTGGTGGTGTCGACGCAGATGGTCGCCCGCACCGAACTCTTTGCCAGCATCGGAATCAAGGCGTCGCCCCATCCCGCAGGCGCGTTCATCGAGACCGACCAGTTCGGCGCAACCTCGGTGCCAGGGGTGTGGGCCGCAGGCAACTCCTCCGACATCGGCGCCCAGGTCGGGGCCGCCGCTGCTGCTGGGGCCTTGGCAGCTCAGCACATCAACACAGACCTCATCATGAAGGACCTCGACCACGCCGTGACCGCAGCGGCCACCGGAACCAGCAGTGAAGGTAGCTCTGCAGTGGAGCACACGTTCGACAACGAATATTGGGACCAGATCTGGACGGGCGATCGCGCCGCGGCCATGGGATCCAGTCAACCCAACCCGCACCTCGTCCGCGAGGTCGGCGATCTGGCGCCTGGGACGGCACTTGAGGCTGGTTGCGGCGCTGGGGCAGAGGCGATCTGGCTCGCCGGGCGTGGCTGGCAGGTCACCGGAGCGGACATCGCCGCCGCGGCACTCGAGCGGGCCGCCGAGCGGGCCGCCGACGCTGGGGTCACCGAGCGGGTGCAGTGGGTGCAGGCAGACCTGTCCACCTGGGAGCACGACAATCGCTACGACCTGGTCACCACGCACTACGCGCACCCCGCAATGCCCCAGCTGGACTTCTACGACCGCGTCGCATCGTGGGTAGCCCCCGCAGGCACCCTCCTCATCGTCGGTCACCTACATCACGATGCCGCCGCCGACGGGCACAAGCATGGAAGCGCTCCCGGGCATGAAGGCACGCCCGGGCACGAGTCCGATGGGCCGCCCGGCTCGGCATCGGCAACCGCTGCCAGCATCACCGCGCGCTTCGACCCCGCCCAGTGGGAGGTCGCCACCGCAGTGGAGTCACACCGGACCATATCCAGCCCCCGAGGACACGAGACCACCATCCACGACGTCGTCGTCAGAGCCACCCGCCGCAGCTGACCTCAGCCGTCCGTCCGGCACACCGCCGCCCCGCACGGGTCGTGGCGCCTCTCCTTCCTGCCCTCTTGAAAGGCCCTTCATGAGTACCGACCCACGGCCGACCCTGGCCGAACCCGCCGACTCGACGATCCACGACGCGCGTCAGCGCCGCACGATCCTGATCGCGGTATGCGTCGCGCTGATGGCTGTCATCGCATCTGTGACAGGGCTCAACGTCGCCCAGCCCGAACTCGCCGTCGAGTTCGACGCCCCTCAGAGCGAGGTGCTGTGGTTCATCAACCTGTACACGATCAGTCTCGCCGCCCTACTCCTCCCGTTGGGGGCGCTCGGAGACCGGTGGGGCCGCAAGCCCCTTCTGTTGACCGGCCTGACCGTATTCGGGGCCGCGAACGTAGCCGCCGGTCTGGCCACCTCCTCGGAAATGATCCTCGCCTCCCGATTTGCCTCCGGTGTTGGCGCGGCCATGATCATGCCGGTCACTCTGGCCGTCATCACTTCGACCTTCCCCGAGGGAGAGCGATCCAAGGGCATCGGTGTGTGGACCGCGGTAGGCGGAGGCGGCGGGTTGCTCGGGATGTACCTGTCGGCGCTGCTGGTCGACATCGCCAGCTGGCGGTGGCTCTTCGTCTTACCAGTAGCACTCGTCCTCGTGGCCATGGCCATGGCGGTGCGGTCGGTCCCGAACTCCCGCGAGCACGCTGAGCACCGGTTCGACATCGTAGGTGCGTTCACCTCGGTCATCGCCGTGCTCGGCCTCATCTTCGCCATCCACGAGGGACCGGTGCACGGGTGGACTGAGCCCGCAACGCTCCTCGCTCTCGTAGGCGGAGCTTTCGCATTCATCGGGTTCGTGGCGTGGGAGTTGCGTCAAGCAGGTCCGCTGCTCGACCTGCGACTCTTCCGCGAACGGGGCCTGGCGGGCGGGTCGGTCACTCTGCTCGCAGTCTTCGGGGTCCAGGCCGGAATCTTCGTCGTGCTCTTCCCATTCCTACAGGCGGTGCTTGGATGGTCGGCGCTGCGCGCAACACTGGCTCTGTTGCCCATGGCACTACTGATGATGCTCTCCTCCGTCCTAGCAGCGAGGTTGGTCGCCCGAATCGGAATCCGCGCGACCATGGTTACCGGCATCTTCCTCGGCGGCTCCGGCCTTGCCCTGATGGCGAGCCTCGTCTCGGTAGACGGCGGCTACCTCTCCGTTCTTCCCGGCATGCTCGCCATGGGACTGGGCATCGGTCTGGCCATGACGCCCTCTACCGAGGCGATCACCAGCTCGTTGCCGCGAGAGCGTCAAGGAGTTGCGTCCGCGCTCAACGACGTCACCCGCGAGTTCGGCACCGCCCTCGGCGTCGCTCTGCTCGGCGCTATCCTCTCCGCCGGCTACAAGACCTCGATCGGCTCCCGCCTCGACGGCGTCCCGACCGACCTCGTCGACACCGCCCGCGATGGTGTCGCGAACGCCGTCGCGGCCGCTGACAGTGCCGGTTCTGAGGCGCAGGCGCTGGTGCGGGCCGCGCAGGAGTCGTTTGTAGACGGTTGGCAGAACGCCATGTGGGTCGGCAGCGCAGTCATGGCCGTCCTGTTCATCTACGTGCTCGCCCGTGGCCCCCAGCGAACCACTGATGCAACAAACAGGACTGAGGCTGACTCCGATGATCCGGCTGTGATCATCGGTTGATGCCGAGTGCTCAAGGCTACCTTCGGCTTATCCTGACCTCACCACCTTCTGCCGTGGTGACTACCTCGGTCTGGAGATCACAGGTCAACGCCTCGAGGACGCGCCTCATGTCGGACAGCTCGCCGCAGTCGACAACGGCGATGCACGAATACGGACTCCACTTGCGGTCGCATCGACCGAATCGAAGTCTACTCCTGCCAGACGCGGAAGAAGTGCGCGCAGATCGCAACAGTTCTCAGAACACTAGAGGTCATAGTCCCCGTTCGGCCCGTAGTGCCGGCGCCGTGTAGCCGAGCATTGCGGCATCTAATGTGTCGAAGAAGAAGAAGGCAAGGAGAACCATCCACTTTTTGTGGGTGGCGGTCGCCAGCGGCAGTCGATCAATTCGGGCTTTGAGAATGGCAGTCGAGTCTTGCTGCCAGGAGGTCGAAGTAGTCATATCGCCTGCATGCATCCTTATCCGGTCCGATCTGGGTGATCCGTTCATCGGGTCCACGTATTGGGGAGGTCCCGGTTGTCTTGTGGTTCCTGAACATCACTTGACTGAGTAGTGGCCTTCCCGTTGCGCGAAGGCGTTCTTGGTGCCGCTCCGGCTGCGCTCTCGCAGGAAGTTGAATTCGTCCTCTTCGAATCTGAGGTTCGTGCCCAGGGTATGCCCGACATATCCGCGAGCGAACTGCTCGCTTCCACCCAGACTCTCCATCGCCTGCTGCCACATGGCCCGTCCCGTCACCAAGGCATCTCTGGGATGCTGGGCGATCCGCTCGGCCCATGCTTGGACGGTGCCTTCGAGGTCGGCTTCCGGCACCGACCGGTTCACCGCCCCGAATCGCTCCGCATCCCTGCCATCGAATTCGTCTCCGAGCAAGAGGATCTCGCGGGCCCTCTTCGGCCCATACTTGAGGATCTGGGTGTTCAGATGCCAGGTGTTACCGGCCAAACCCAGCCGTTGCTCGGCGTGACTGAATCGGGCAGTGTCTGCGGCGATGGCGAGGTCGACCAGTTCCACGAGGTACATGCCTGCACCGGTGCACACACCTTGGACCTGCGCGATGACCGGCTTGAGCGAGAAGTGGAATGCCTTGTAGTTCTCCCCCAGTTTGCGATCTCGCGAAAGCCGGGATCGTTGACTGGGGCGGCGCGGCTTCGTTCCGTCAGAGCCTGGTTCGAGTCCGTAGGACTTGGCGGCGTCGTTGTAGTCGTGTCCGGAGCAGAAGGACCGTCCGTTTCCTTTGAGGATGATGACCTTGACGTCGTCGTCGTCCTCCAGCTCGTGCAGTTTCTCGACCAGCAGATCGAGATCGGCAAACCGGAGGGCGTTGTGCTTCTCGGGACGGTTCATGACCAGTCTGGCGACCGGTCCCTCCCGCTCGACCAGAATGGCAGCGCTCATTATCGTTTCCTTTCCTCTGTCGGTTGTAGTGAAGTGAGGATCGCGGCTGCTTCGTCAACCATCCGAGGCAGGAATTCCGCGACCGTGACAACGTCGGAGATGCCACTGGCCACCTGTCCCATCAGGACGAGTCCGTTGTCGGTGTCGCCTTCTATTTGGGCGCGCCGCATTGCGGCGATCTTCTCGGCCGGGGAGACGGTAGCGGTCCGCATCTTCTCCGCGGCGGGGTTGCGCAGCATCCGGCACGGTCCGAAGACGCCGTCGGTCAACAGGTCGTCACCTTCCTTTGCCGCGACGAGGGCGTCCCGGTAGGCGGGATGCCATTCGGTGTTGTCGGTGGTCGCAGCAAACCGGGTACCGAGAGCGACGGCGTCGGCGCCGAGACAGAGCGCGGCGGCCAACCCGCGGCCGTCTCGCACCCCGCCGGTGAGCACAACTGGCACATCGACCGCGGCGGCGACGTTCGGAACGAGCACGAAGGTGTGCATACCGCTTGCCGGTGCGTGCCCGCCCATTTCCGAACCGGCGGCAATGACGACGTCGACGCCGGCTTCGACGGCCTTCACGGCATGCTGCGTGGCACCCACCTTGTGTTGGTGGATCATGCCCTCGTCGTGGATCCTCGCGGTCAGGCCGGCGGGGAATCCGGCAGAGGTGGTCAGAACGCGCAACCGGCTTGCCATCCCGGCATCGGCGCGTCGTGCCGCGAACACCGCTTCGAGATAGATGCGTGCGAACGTCGCGATACCACCGTTGCGGTCGTGGCCCACAGGGATGTTCACCGCGAACGGGGCGGAGGTGCGGGTCGCGCATTCCTCGATGCTGCGGCGCAGCTCTGCCGCGGCCGCATGGAGATCGCCGGCCGTTCCGGGCACGCTCACCGTGCCCAGACCGCCCGCGTTCGACACCGCCGCGGCCAGTCTGGTGGTCCCGAAGGGGCCCATCCCTTCCTGAACTACCGGGTGCCGGATTCCGACCAGATCTGTGTAGCGGTTAGCGAGGGGACCGCGCACTTTGTCACTCATCTTGTGCCTTTCGCGTCGGCGCAGCACTGGCAGAGGGTGTGATGGCCGATGCCGGAAGAGTTGATCCGCCCACGCCGCACCGCTGCCACTTCTCACTGGAAAATAACTTCGTGACACGAATCATAGTTCCCGTACTATTACTCTTGATGAGTTCGCTGTCAAGAGGCTTACACGGACCCTCTGATGGCTTTACCGACGCGAGGAGACATACAGGTGACGCTGATGGGTAGTGACCCCGACACCGAAGCTGACCAGCTGTCTATTCCGGGCCTACTGGACCGGAACCCCGCCGCACTCGATTCCGCGGAGATCGCCGCAGCGAGTCGCCCTCCGCTGACCATGATTGGCAATCGGCTGCGGGAAACGAACGCCAATGCCCCCCTGGGCCCCGCACAGAGTTTGGTGTTGAGCCAGCTCACAGCCGTTGATTCGATGCCGATCACAGAACTGGCGGCTGCCGATGGCCGCGCGATTTCGACCATGACCGAAATCGTCGGCCGACTGGCCAAGGCCGGATGGGTCGAGAAGCGCGAGGGCGTCGAGGACCGCCGCCAGGTCAGGGTCGCGATCACCGCGGAAGGCCGGCGCATCCTCGAGGAGAACCAGCAGCTGCGCAACCAGACACTCGCCGAGCGCATCTCCACCCTGGCCGACCACGAACGCGTCGCACTCGCCGCTGCACTTCCCGCACTGTGGAAGATCGCGGACATCGATCCCGACCTGTGGCCCCGAGTTCATAGGCGCACTGCCAAACGCTCCCGGCGAAACCCGCAACCCACTCAACAGGAGTGACGCGCGACAAGAATTTGGTTCGTCCCCCTTGACAGTTGCGGCGATCACACTCACTCTTGAAAAATGGTTCGCCTAACGAAGCAACCCACTGAGGTTGCAACACCGCCCCGCTCACTTGATTGGCTATCCAGCATCCGGGTCGTCGAAGTTTCGACCGGGGTCGCGGCACCGCTGACCGGCCGGATCCTCGCCGAACTCGGCGCGGAAGTGATCAAGGTCGAATCCCGCGCCAAATTGGACGTCAACCGGGTCCGGGTGCCACGAGAGGAAATGTCGGGGCTCGCCGACCCCGAGACGTTGCGATTGGAAGGCTTCGGCCTACTCCACGAAGCGAGTGCCAGTAAGCGCAGTGTCACGCTGAACCTGAAGACCGAGGCCGGCCGGGACTTGTTCCTGCGACTGCTCAGTGAAGCGGACGTCTTTGTCCAGAACTTCGCACCCGGCTGGCTCGAACGACTCGGTCTGTCCATCGAAGACCTGTTGCATCAGTGCCCCCGCCTGGTGGTGTTGTCGGCCACCGGTTACGGCCAGACCGGTCCGCTGTGCCAGCAACGCGCATACGCACCGATCATGAGTTCGCTCGCCGGACTGGAGGGCGTGATCGGTTACGAAGACGGCGCGGTCGTCGGAGCGTCGGCGACAGCCATGGCCGACCTCAACTGCTCGTTCTATGGCGCCTTCCTCGTGCTCGCCGCCCTCAACGGACGCACCCAGACCGGTGGCGGACGGCATCTCGATCTCTCCCAGACCGAGGCGTGCGTCGCACTGCTCGGAGAGGCCATGGTCGAGTACGCGAGCACAGGAAAGGCGCCGGGACCTACCGGAAACACCACCTTAACCGGTCGCCGCGAAGTGGTGCCGTGCAGCGACGGTCGGTGGGTCGTCGTCGATGATGCACCCGAAGGCGATCTCGTCTCCGCCCGCCCCGACGAGGTCTCCAGCGAGGAATTGGTTACCCAGCTCCAGTCAACGGGAATCGCCGCGACTCCGGTCCTGACCCCCCATGAGGTGTTGCAGGATCAGGCTTTCCGGGATCGGGGGCTCTTCCAGGAGATCGAACATCCCGTCCTCGGCCCCTTGATTACGACCAGCATTCCGTGGCACCTCGACGGCGCTGTCCCGCGTGTTCGTTCGTCGTCACCGTTGCTCGGCGCGGACACCGAAGAGATCATGACCCAACTTCTCAGTGTCGCCTCCGAGGACTTCGATCGCCTGACCACTGAAGGAGTGTTTCACTGATGTACGACTCAATGGCCGGAGTGACGGTTCTCGAGCTCTCCGGTACGCGGTCCGCGGCCTTTGCCGGCAAGCTTCTCGCCGATGTCGGCGCAACCGTCGTGCGCATCGGCACCTCCGAGCCCGACCCGTATCTCGACATCCACAAGCTCACCAGCCAGAGCGCGGTCACCGACCTCCTTTCTGGTGCCGAGGTATTCCTCACCGATCTCGACGACGAAGCATTGAAGACGCATGGTGTATCCCTCGACACGCTCCGCCGTGACTACCCTGCGCTGGTAGTTACTGCCCTGTCACCGCTGGGCCGAACCGGTCACCGAGCCGACTGGAACGCCAACGAGATTGCCATGCAGTCGATGTCCGGTCTGATGCACGTCACCGGCTATCCGGACCGCGAGCCGCTCGCCGCCCCGTACGGACTGGGGGCCTTGCAGTTGGGGATCAGCGGGGCGGGGGCCACCTGCGCGGCGGTGCTCCGTGCCCGCCACGAGGGCACCGGCGCCCTGGTGGAAATCAGTGGCGCCGAAGTGCTGGCCTCCTACGTACGCATCTACGGCGCCGTCGGCGACTACTACGGAATCGAGCTCACCCGCGCCGGACATCGAGCACCCGGTTCCGGCGGGCGCTACCCCTTCGGGATCTTCCCGTGCAAGGACGGCCACGTCGCCCTCATCGCCCGAACCGCCGCCGAGTGGGACCGGTTCGTCGAGATGATGGGTTCACCGGAGTGGGCCTCACTCCCCCGATACACCGACGCCCGGGCAATGGCAATGGACTACCCGGACGAAGTCGATCAACTTGTCATCCCGTGGCTGTTGCGACACACCCGCGACGAACTCCTGGATTTGGCTCAACAGCACAAGGTTCCGATGGCACCTGTGCGGCGGGTGGACGAACTCACCGACGACATTCAGATGCAGCACCGGAACTTCTTCGAGACCACCACACTCGCCGACGGCACCCCCGCTACGGTGCCCGGCCGGCCATGGGTCGAAACCGTCGTGCGGTAGACGCTGACATGTCCCAGCCACAAACACCCAGAGGAATGATGCCTACATCGATCTCTTGACACCGAGATTCTGCCGCGGTATTGAAAGCCAGAGTCGATCGACTGCCGATGGCGACTGGCACGCACAAGAAGTGGATGGCACTTCTCGCCTTCTTCTTCGACACCATGGATGCCGCCATGCTCGGACACGCGGTGCCAGCGCTCCGAGCCGAATGGGGACTGAGCATCTCCACAATCGGGTTCCTCTCGTCAACCACCTTCGTGGGCATGATGATCGGCGCCGTAGTGGGAGGAAGATTGGCTGATCGCGTGGGACGGCGCCCGATAATCCTGGGCTCCGTTGTCTTCTACTCGGTGTTCTCGCTGGCTACAGGCCTCGCGCCGAACGTGACCTCGCTCGCTGTCTTTCGCGCCCTCAGTGGACTGGGCCTCCAGGCTATGATCGGCGTTCGGCTTGTCTTTGTCAGCGAAATGTATCCAAAGCATCTCCGAGGAGATATCAGGCTCTTCAACTTTGTCCGGGCAATCAGCATGAAGTCTGAGTCGCGGCCCGCTGTTTGCGGGCGCAGTGGAAGCGTATCCGGCGGGCCGAGTTCTCACGATTCCGGAAGCCGCAACCGGCGCGCTTCACAGCCTTCACGAGCCGGTTGTACCCCTCGGTCCGCGCATTGGTGATCCCGGTGCTGACGAACGCGTTGATCTCCGGCAACACATGTCGATCGTGCGCGCCAGGGTGAGGAGCTCGGGGATGGTCGAGTCGATGCACCAGGTAAGGAACCCGTGCAGCCGATGCCGGGTCAGGTGCGGGTCGCCACCGGACTTCACGGTGGATAACAGCGTGCGGGGTTCCTCCTTCGCGATGTACGTGGACAGGATTTGAGTGGTGGGGTCTTCGTCCATGATCGTGTTCCACATCTTCGCGAAGGTCTTGTCCGAGAGTCGTTCCCGTGCGGTGAGCAACCGACGCCTGTTAGCCCACTGAAGGCTCGATCTTGCCGCCGCGGCGGTCCTTGAGTTCTCCGGTGACCCGGCGCCGGACCTTGGTGACCATCTCGTTGGCCAGCTGCGCGAGATCGAAGTGATCGACCACGAGCGTGGCGTTCGGCAGCAATCCTTCGGTCCGGGTCGCCGCCGCGTACACCGCGGCCGGATCGATCGCGACATACTCGATCGCCTCCCGGAACTCCGGAGTGCGCTCGCGCAGCCATTGCACGACCGCCGCGGTGGTGCGCCCCTCCTTCTGGCCGAGCAGACCTTGATCGCCGTCGAGGTCGACAAAGCCGGTGTCCCACGGATCGACCCGCACCCACCTGCCGATGTTCTTGCGGTACCCCCATCTGGGCTTTCCGCGTCGGGTCTCGTCGATACCGAGGACACGCACCGGGGCCGGCTCGGTCAGCAGCGCCTCAGCGTGCGCGACGAACGCCCGGTGCGCCGTCGGCCACGACACCTCGTGGGCGGCGGCGACCTCGGTTGGGAACAGATGCCTGCGGAGCGCGCCCACCGCGTACTGGAGCAGTTCACGCCGATCGTGCGGATGTGACGCGGGCAGCGCTTGCCGGCCGAGCGCTTTTCTGATCGACTGCGAGCAAATCAAGATCAGGAGGCGATCCAGACGTTCTTGGTCCTAGTAAATTCCTCGACTCCTGCCCGCCCACCGATCCGCCCATACCCACTGCTTTTGACTCCCCCAAATTGCGCAGACGTCGGGAGCCCGGTGAACCCGTTGACCCAGACCATTCCGCTCCCGAGGCCGTTGACCATCCGGTTGACCCGTCGGACATCGGAGCTGTAGACGTACGACGCGAGGCCGTAGGGTGTGCCGTTGGCCAGTCGTAGCGCCTCCTCCTCGTCGTCGTAGGCCAGGACGGTGAGGACCGGGCCGAAGATCTCCTCGCGGGCCAGCTTCGCGTCCTCGGGTACGCCGGCGAAGACGCGGGGCTGATGAACCACCCGCCGGCGAGATCGCCGCCGACGCGCTCACCACCGGTGACGAGCTCGCCGTGGCCACTGGAGCGCGCGGCCTCGATCGTCACCATGATGCGATCGCAGGCCTAGGCGCTGATGACCGGCCCCACCTGGGTCTTCGGATCAGTCGGGTCCCCGATGACGACCTGGGCCGCTGTCTCCGACGCGAAGGCGAAGGTCACTCCCCTCCGCTCGACTTCAAGCGCCTCGTGGCGCACGTGGTCCTCGGCCCAGTCGTCTCCGATGAACAACAACACGCGACCCTCCCTTGAACGTCGAGCATCGGTCCGGGCAGCCAGCAGGAAGTCGGTTCGCGGACTAATGGTCGAGCGCTCACGACCTCAGCCGGGCACGACATCCCATCAGCGATCACAGACCTCCTGGCACGCGGGTGGAGGCACGGTCTGACCGTAGGACTCCGAGCACGGGTCCAGTCGACGAGAGTGCTCATCCACCAGCGGCTAACAGGTGCCAAGTCTGTCCGACCGGGCGAGGCTTGGTACCTCCCATTAGCCACCTATCCCTCCCGGGGACGCCTCGCAGGAGCGAAAATGGGGTCGGGCCGCCTGCCGACGCCGACTTTCCCTTGGGTCTGAGCTCGTTCATTAGCCTGGCGCCGGGGCCCCGACCTGGAAGGGTCACGCATTGTTGCTTCGAGCACGCCGGTCAGAATTTCGGTTCCCTTGACCGAGGCCCCCAGGCGGCCCGCCGTTGTGTATGCGTGTGGAATACGGTGAGAGGACAACAGAAGTGAATTCATTACCGGAACAGATACCCGATGCTGAGCACGAGCTGGTGGTCGAGTGGGTGTGCGCCATCGACGTGGCCAAGGCCTCGGGCAAGGTGTGCACCCGGACACCGGATTCGAGACGACCAGGCCGGCGGGGCAGCACGGTGTGGGACGTCTCGGCCACGACTGCCGCGATTACGGAGCTCGGCGAGCAGCTGGTGGCGGCGGGGATCGAGAAGATCACCGTTGAATCGACGTCGGACTACTGGCGGATCTGGTTCTGTCTGCTCGAATCGGCCGGGTTGACGGTGCAGCTGGTCAACGCCCGCGATGTGAAGAACGTGCCGGGGCGCCCGGAAACGGACAAGCTCGACGCCGTGTGGCTCGCCAAACTCACCGAGAAAGGGCTACTGCGGCCGAGTTTCGTCCCGCCGCAACCGATCCGACAGTTGCGCGACTACACCCGGCTGCGGATCGATCTGACCCGCGAGCGCACCCGCTATTGGCAGCGGCTCGAGAAACTGCTGGAGGACGCGCTGATCAAGGTGTCGTCGGTGGCTTCCAGTCTGGGCACCCTGTCGGTGCGCGACATGTTGGAGGCGCTGATCGCGGGCGAGCGTGACCCGCGGCGGCTCGCCGGTCTGGCACGCGGCGCGATGAAGGCCAAGCACAGCGCCCTCGTCGAGGCGCTCACCGGCAGGTTCGACGGTCATCACGCCGAGCTGGCCCGGATACTGCTCGACCAGATCGACACCCTCAACGCACAGATCGCCAGGCTTACCACCCGCATCGACGACCTGCTGGTCACCAGCATTGACGAGCCCGGTGACCCGGTGCCGTCCGACGACCCGGACGCGGGGCGCGGCGGGTCTGGGCTCACGGTGATCGAGCGGCTCGACGAGATTCCCGGCGTGGGGCGTGGCGCCGCGCAGATCATTCTCGCCGAGGTCGGGCCGGACATGACAGTGTTTCCCACGGCCGCGCACCTGGTGTCGTGGGCGAAACTGTGCCCGCGCACCATCCAGTCCGGCCCGATCCAGCGCGGCGGCCGAACCGGCAAGGGCAACCCCTATCTCAAGGGAGTGCTCGGCGAGGCCGCCGCCGCAGCCGCCAAGACGAACACCTTGTTCGGCGAACGCTACCGGCGAATCGTCAAACGTCGCGGCAAGCTCAAAGCCCTCGTCGCCGTCGCCCGTTCCATCCTCGTCGTGGTCTGGCATCTGTTGATCGATGCAAACGTCCGGTTCCACGACCTCGGCGCCGACTACCACACCCGCCACATCGACACCGAACGCAAGCTTCGCAGCCACATCGCCCAGCTCGCCGCCCTCGGCTACCGGGTCACCGTCGCGCCCGCTGCCTAACCCAAACACACCTTCACACCCTGATCCGGCTCCGCAAGCTACGCCGGATGCTATCGCCTGCCACTCACCTCCAGCATTTTCCGGTCAGTCGAACAGGATGACGCCTCGGATGTTCTTTCCGTCCTTCAGATCTCGGTATCCCTGGTTGATGTCGTCGAGCCGGTAGGTGCGGGTGATCATGTCGTCGAGGTTGAGCTGGCCGGCCTTGTACATGTTCAGCAGCCGGTTGACGTCCCAGGTGCCGTTGGTCGAGCCGAAGACGCATCCCTGCAGCCGCTTCTGGGACAGGGTCAGGTCGGCGATCGGGATCGGCAGACCGACCCGGGAGTGTTCGCCGACGGCGGTGACGACGACGGTGCCCGCCTTGCGGACCGCGGCGAGTGCCTGGGCGACGTGTTCGGGTTCGAGGACGCCGACGGTGATGACGAGGGCGTCCGCGCCCTGCCCGTTGGTGGACTGTTTGGCGAGTTCGGCCGCTTCCTCGATGGTCGCGACGGCGTGGGTCGCGCCGAACGTCTTCGCGCTGTCCCGTTTGAAGGCGACGGGGTCGACGGCGATGACGTGCGACGCTCCGGCGTGCCGGGCGCCCTGCAGTGCGGCGGATCCGAGTCCGCCGATGCCCATGACGATGACGGTGTGCCCGGGTTCGACGTTGCCGAGGTTCACGGCCGATCCCCAGCCGGTGCTCACCCCGCATCCGACGAGGCAGGCCTTGTCGAGGGGGATGTCCTTGTCGATCTTGAC